>JAFMDF010000393.1 GCA_017857395.1 Bacteroidota bacterium
TGAAACCGCTCTGATTACTCATATTTGACCGATCCTTATCCAAAACTCACGTTAATAAAGTAGGTGTTATGGAGGCTGATATTAAATGATGGTTTCTGACAGCCACTTTCCTATGTTTATTAATAATTACGAGTTGCGAGTTGCAGGTTATAAAACGAAACCTATTACTTCGGAACTCTATTATAAATAGTTTTCAACGTTAATAATAGCAAAAATCCTACCGATATTGGTTAAAGACAATAGTATTACTTCATTTTGCCAGTTATTGACAAAACTTGTTGATTATTAGTGCTTTATAAGTTTTTGGAAATGTAAGAATGAGTGGTTAGTATTCAGTAGGCAGTTTGCAGTAGGCAGCTTGTATACTGCTTACTGCAAACTGCCTACTGCTTATTGCTTATTGCAGACTGCCTACTAGAAGTAACGTGGTGTAACCGTCTTCTTCACTTTATAATCAAATTCGTAGCCAATCATAATTTCAAAAGAACCTGGACTGACACCACTAAGTGCATTTAATGGATAATCAAAAGCTGCACCAATTCGCAACCCATTTGATAAAAAGTAAGACATCCAAATATCTGCGGAATCAGAAGAACTTTCTTCATTAAAGGCCTCTATAGAAGAACGGAAAGAAACGCCAACTTGAAATTGCTCATAAAATAATAAAGATAAATCAATATCAAACTCCGTAGGTGCGCCAATTTTCTGGAAAGCTTCATCTTTACTTAAACCAGCTAATAAGCCTACATTTTTAATTAAAATAGAAGGCTTAAAAATTAACAAATCACCATTTAGCGGAATTGCGGCCCCTGTTGCTAGATAATAATGTCTAAATTTTCTAGCATAAAATTCTGACTGAATTGTTTCGTCTGTTCTTAAATCATGCTCAATCAAACTAGGAGAAGAAACCCCAAAGTAAAAGCTTTTATCATAGTACATGATGCCTGCCCCAAAATTAGGATTAATCGTACTCGCTCCAATATCTTGAAAAGCCAAATCTTGATCTTGCTCTAAATTTAATTTACTTCTATCTCCTCTTCGATAGCTTACGCCTCCCTGAAGCCCTATAGCTAATTGTCTAGTACCACCTAAAGGAATTTTATAAGAATACGCAGCAAAAGCTTTTGTTTCTTCTAACGGGCCAATAGCATCATTCAACACATGAAAACCAACACCGACTCGATTATTTTTTAAAGGCGTATGAAGTGTCAATGTTTGCGTAGTAGGTGCGCCCTCTACCCCTAACCATTGATTTCTATATAGGGCGCTAATATACATGTGGTCATAATATCCTGCATAAGCTGGATTATAAACTAGACTATTGAACATGTATTTGGTAAACATAGCATCTTGCTGTGCATTCAATGCTGTTCCTCCAATAATCAGGAATGAGATGAGTGTTAAAATTTTTCTCATAATAACTTTTAGTAATTTGTGATGGTTATTAGCCGTTCAAGTGTCCGAGGGTATTTTTCAGACGCCTTCCCGATAAGAGAATTTGTCTTTTGAGTATTGTAGGGAGTAGGAAAAATATAACCTACCAATTCTACGGTTTTATTTTACCCTTCTACTGCGTTAGAAAAATACTCATTATGCAAAGGCATAACTCCGTTTTTTCCGCCTTGTATAAGAACAAACTAAAACCATATTTATCGGTATCGTATTTATTTCCTACTCCCTTACAATAGTTATGAATTTTCTTGTAACATAGTCGTTTTAGTGTCAACCACTTACTAAAATCTTCATATATAAATCAATAATTATTCCAAGCCTGTAATTAGTGATGCGTTATAAGTTGTGTGATGAGTTAATATGCATTTTTACTCATTATTTACAATTTTTATCATCTGCTAATCTGCACAAATCCTTTGTACTGTTTCCCTTCGCCATCCTGCAACACATAAAAATAGGTACCATCAGGTAATCTTTTTTCATTCCAAGTGCCATCCCATGCATTCTTGTAACCATTCATCTTAAACACTTCTGTTCCCCAACGATTAAAGACGGATAATTCATTATTTGGATATTCGCTAATGCCCTCAACCGTAAAGAAATCATTTTGCCCATCTCCATTAGGAGAAAAGCCAGAAAAGAATTTCATCGTAGTTGTTGGAAGCATCGTACAATCGACATATACTTCGACCGTTGTCGTATCACAACCTGTTTCATTACAAATACGATATTGCAATTCGTCGGAATCACCACAAAAATCTTGATTTGGTTCGTACGTTAAACTGCCATCAAGATTAATGCTTGCTGTGCCATTTATTGATGCTCCATTAGGAATAATAATATCCATATTTGTAATAACTCCATCGGGAATACTATCATTACCGAGAATATCAATAATTACAGGGGAATTAATGGAAGTCGTGTCTAGGTCTAGGGTAGCTGTGAGGGAAGGGGTACTGGATACAACTGAAATTATATAGTAAGTTGTATCACATATTAAATTTTTGTCACAAATAACTGCACAAATGGAATCTTTTCCTAAATTTTGTCCAGCTATTTTAAAACATAAATCTACATTATTTATGGTAAAGATGATAGTTTCGACTGAATTATTTTCGCAAAAATTATCAATCCCTGTCACAAGCCCAGTCAATTCTTCCGTTTCAGGGCAAATATCAAGGCTTTCTCCTATGATTAAAGTTTTTGCTATCGTTGTAGTTGTTGGCGCAAGATGTACATTAATGTGTAAAAGCGTCGTATCGCATATACCAAATTCATTGCACAAAACTAGGCAACTTGTTGACTGCCCCACCGTCTGCCCTTCGATAATTGCACAATAATTTATAGTGTCTAAGGTCAAGTTAATACCGCTTTCGTTGGGTATCGTGCAAACATCCAAAAATTGATTAATTGGAGCGACCAAAACAGTACTATCCAAACAATAAGATAAACTATCTCCTACTATTAAATTTAAAGTATCGGTTCTAAAATGCGGCACATCATAAGTTTCCGCAATCAATAAAGTCGTATCACAAAAGCCAAGCACATCACAGACAACAATGCAAGCAGTATCTATGCCTACTTTGTTTCCCGAAAAAAGAATACAGGAATCATTGGCGGTCAATTCAAAGACCACATTTTCTTGTCGTAAAGTATTGCAAACAGAAGTGTTTGCTATAGCAGCTACTAAATTATCATTCCCTAAACAATGCATCATCTCCTCCCCTGGTAATAACCGTGCTTCGATAACTTGTTGATTACTACAAGTTGCAATAACCACCGTACTCTGTATTGTATTATTTAACGTATCTAAAATAACAATTCGATGAACGCCTGCACCAAAACTCAATTTTGTACCTTTGGCTTCCATCCCAAAATTATAGCCAATAAAAGAAGGCGTATTAAGAGCAACTACTTGTACCGACATATCACTATAGCTGGTACTTCCATTTCCTCCAGAAATCAACTTAGCCGTTTCATCTAACAACCAATTACCTGCCGCATCCCATAGGTTCATAGAATCTACTAAATCTGGAATAGTCTCAAATCTTCCTGTATAAATGGTATCTCCAACCTGCCAAGCCGTTAATTCATAAGGCCCTGATTCCCCTTGACCAAATAAAGTGGTATATGTATAAGCACTAATGGTATCAAAATTACAGCCTGCAATCGTTTTTTGATAAGGCGCTCCATTCACCATAAAAGACAAATTAATGGCTTCAATCAGCGGTAAACTATCTAAACAGATACTCACTTCCTTCTCACAATCTTGTAGGGAATAAATAAGCGTATCGCCAGGCGTACTATTAGCAAGTGATGCCTCTAGTAAGGTTGCTTTTAACTGAAATGGTAACAGTAAACAGCCCAATACAAACAGGGATAAACAACTAACCACGGAGGGTATAGTTCTTGTCATGGGAGATAATTTGTTGTGTACTTAAATCGGTAGTTTGGTTAATTGAAACGGAGAGGATTAGTAAAGCAATAGGTAGTTTAAAAATTGATTGTGTAATCTTAAGCGTTTCTCATAGCCAAACATTATTAAAAATTAATTATGCATTATATTTAAAAAACAATAAGATACATAACTATTTTTTTATAATTTATTCATAATTCTAAAATCATGCCAAATAGCTACTTGATGATAGGATATTACAAGATTAAATAGGATGGAGGAGTTAGGAGTATAGAGGCTTTTTCCGTCAGGTTAAGCAAAATTCTCAAATCAAAGATATGATTGCTATCGAGTCTAAGTTGCAAATCATCAAACTCTATGAGAAAGGTTAAAGAAGTACATTGCCACCTCATAACCTTGTTGCCTTGTTACCTTGTTACCTTATAACCTCACTCCCTAAAACCGCTGCCCCTCAAATACCGTCGAAAGAATCTGAATATCCTTAATAGCTTCAGGATTCACCGTCAAAGGGTTTTTATCTACAATTACAAAATCTGCTTTTTTACCCACTTTAATAGAACCAATATTATCCTCCTGATTTAGGTGATGTGCGGCATTAATGGTAACTGCTTTTAAAGCATCCCAAGCACTTACTCGTAGTTCTGCCCCAAAGGTTCGGCCATCCATAGTTTTTCGGTTAACCGCCACCCACATCAAAGTAAGTGGTTCGATAGGCGCCATAAAAAAATCTGAATGAAAGCAGGTAACGATATCATTGTCAATCAAATAACCAACGGGAGAGATACGTTGCGCTCGTTTTTTGCCCAAACCACTTTCGGCATATTTTGCACCAAGGCTATATAAATAATACGGTTGGATACTACCTTGTGCGCCCAATTTTGCCATTCGTTTCACTTGGTCTTTTCGGACATAACCTAAGTGATGTAAGGTAAAACGATGGTCTTCTTTAGGACTTGCTTTTTGTAATTTTTCTAAATTATTCAAAACCATTTCTACGCCTTTATCTCCATTTGCATGAACATGAATTCGATAGTCTTTATCCCAGAAAAATTGAGCGTACTTGGCAAATTCTTCGGGTTCGGTTAACCACTCTCCTTGATGTCCATCGGTATATGGTTCCGCCATTTGCATTAATTGCGAATAAAAAGCCCCATCCGCCATTAATTTGATATGCTTGACAAATTTTATTTTATCGGTATTGTGTTGTTCTAAACTATCAATGATGGTAAAAGCAGCCTCCAATCCCTCAGAATTTTTCGTAAAACTAGAAGCCATCGGTACTAAAAAAGTCCGAAAAGGTACTTGTGGATTATCCAAAACCCCTTTGACTAAGTTTAACTCTAACTCTAAATTCAATAAAGGCATCGCCATATCGGCAATGGTTGTCACACCTCCGTTTTGAATCGCTTTCGCCGTTAATTGCAACCCTTTGATAGCTCGTTGCGGACTTAAAATATAAGGCATCAATTTAGGCGCTACAAAAAATTGCATCCCTTTTTCAAAGAAACGTCCTTTTTCCAATTCTACTTGGTGATGTTGTCCTGCTGCTGCCTCGTCCACTTGCAATAATTTCATGGCTGCCGTATTCATAATCACTTCATGAAAAGAATATTGCCAGATAACAATAGGTTCGTTGCCATACCGAGCATCTAAATCTGACCGAGTAATCTCTCCGTGATATAATTGATGAAACCCCCAAGTGATAAATGGTTCGGTTCGATTAGAATCTTTAGCAACTGCAGCATCTAAACTTAACCAGTAACTTTCGTCGTCTTTTACACCCGCAAACTGACCATGCGGTAAATTCCAATCATTAAAAGCAATGATTTCGGTTTGAATTAAAATGGTTGCTAATAATGGATGTAAATGTGGTTCGATAAAGCCAGGCAACATTGTATTTTGCTCTAGGTCGATTAATATCGTGCTGTCGTTGACCACCGTTTCCAATACTTTTAAAGAACCAATTTGTAGTATTTTATCATCTTTGATGGCAACTGCTTGCACTGTTTCTGGTTCGTTGCCTTCCATAGTTAGGATAGTGCCGTTGAAATAGATGGTGTCGGCGTAGGTTGGTGGTATTGCTACTTTTTCTTGGCAGGCAGTAAGGCAGATAAAAGTAGTAAATAAAAAGAGGAAGTAGTTTTTCATCTTATTTTTTGGGTAAAGATATAAAAAATCATAATGTTTACTAAAAGAACGTGCTGCCAAGTCAAGATGTCATAATTGAGATTTACTAAATTCTAAAAATCTACGGTATCTACACAGAAGGGATAAGCTAAATTTAATGTAAAAAATAGGGTGTCGGAGCGATGCTCCTTAGGAAAATGAAGGAAATCGAATAAATCTACAGACGGGGACGGGGCGATGCCCCTAAAAAATCCAAAAGAGCGTAGCTCTGACTCTGTCTGTAGAAACGAAATTCCCAAAATTCCCTATAAGGAGCGTAGCTTCGTCACCATCTTTTACCATTTGCCCATCTGTATCGGTACCGTAGATTCTAAAAATTTAGCAAATCAACAAAAAACTTACCCGTTTAACTCATTGATAACTTGTAAAAAAGAATCTCGATAAGTTGCTCCAATAGCAATCCTATTATCTCCAACAAAGACGTGATTATCTTCAATTTTATCAATCCAAGACAACCCAACGATATAAGACCGATGAATTTGAATAAAAACATCAGTGGTTAATAATGCCAAGGTCTTTTTGATAGTAGACCGCACCATCACTTTCCCTTTTTGAGTATGATAATTCACATAATTTCCTTCGCCTTCAATGTAGTAAATATCGTCATAAAAAAGGCGCTGTTTTTGATTGCCTGTATTGACAAAAAAGAAAGGGTTGGTAGACTTCTTAGTGACCGTCAATTTTTCTTTAGCTTTGGTCACCGCCAATAAAAAACGAGCATAATCAAATGGTTTTAACAAATAATCTACGGCTTCTACTTCATAGCTTTTAACGGCATATTCACTATGTGCGGTCGTAAAAATAATTAACGGTTTTTTGGTGAGATTTTTTAATAATTGCAAGCCAGAAATATCGGGCATGTTGATGTCTAAAAAAACAATATCTGGTGCTTGGTCATTGATGTATTCAATGCCGTGAAAGGGATTGGTGAAAGTTGCTGCTAAGTTCAAGAAAGATACTTTAGTGGCGTGGCTCTTGATGATGGTTAAGGCACTTGGTTCGTCGTCTATGGCGATGGCTTGGAGTAGCATATAGTAAAATGAATGTAAAGATTATACAATAAAATTATATTGTTTTCTAAGTTTGTAGCCTAATTAAAAACATTGTATCTTTATAAAAAAAATAATGACAAAATTAGTTTTAGAAATTCCTAATCAACAGGATGTAGAATTATTCCTAAATTTTGCTAAAAGGCTTAAAGCAAATATTGTTAAAATTGAAAATTCAGAAAATCAATCTGCTGTGTATTGGCTAGAAAAGTTAGCTAAAGTAGATGCTTTTAATGACATTGATGACCCCGTAGAATGGCAAAGAAACAATAGAAAAGAACGAAAATTACCATTTAGAACTTAAAACCATGTTGATAGACAGTAATATAATTATTTACGCTTCTAAGCTGACTTACCCTTTTTTGCTAACTTACCTTAGAGAAAACGAATCTAATCTAACAACTTCTGCTATTTGTCAAATAGAAGTTTTGGGTTATCATCAATTAAAAAAAGTAGAAAAGCTATATTTAGAAAATTTTTTCAAAGCTCTTAATGTCCTGCCAATCAATTCAGAAATCATTCAAAAAACAATAGAACTTAAACAAAAACGAAATATTCCAACCCCAGATGCTATTGTTGCGGCTACTGCTATTGTTTACAATATTCCTCTACTGACT
>JAFMDF010000072.1 GCA_017857395.1 Bacteroidota bacterium
TATTTCGTGTAATTTATGTATTAATCAAAAATTTGAGCGAACCTAGCGATATTTATTTGGGTTTAATAGTTTGATAATTTTCTAAAGTTACTTTTTCAGCGGCAATCGCTTCGATAATATCATGGGGTGTAACGATTCCCACTAAGTCCCCTTTATCGAGGACGGGCAATGCATGAAAGCGATTTAATCTAAATAAATCTAAAGCCGTTCTAATGGGGTCATCGACTTCTAATTTTGCCAATTTACTCGTCATTATTTCTTCGGCTTTCCATTGGTTTAATTGATAGGTTTCTTTCTCTTTTTGCCCTTCTCCAGCAACACATCCTTGTTTGAAATAATAATAATCTGTTTTACTTATCATTCCAACAATCTTTTTATAGCGGACAACTGGCAGGTGATGAATATTATTTTTCTCAAATATTTCCCGAACAGCAACTAGCGATTCTCCTGGCGTAATTGTGATTAAATCGGTACTCATTATGGTGGAAACTGGTGCTAATACATTCATGATAAAGGTGTTTAATGATTGAATTATGGGCAAGTTCCGATTATTGTAAAATTAGGATTATGACATATATCATTGGAGGGGGGTGACTTTTATCACCATGACAAAAGTCATCATCACCGACCTTTGTTATATAATTTAAGAATAGCAAATAAATGACAGAATCAATATCCAATTCAGAAGATGCGCAGCGATTAAATGCCGTTATTAATACGGCTACTGATGGTATAATTATTATCAATCATAGAGGAATTATGGAATCTGTTAACTCAGCGGCGGCTATCTTATTTGGATATGAGCCTGAAGAAATGATTAGACAAAATATTAGTTTATTGACACCAAGTCCGCATAGAGAAAAGCATGATAGTTATATTCAAAATTATTTGTCAACGGGTATCAAGAAAATCATTGGTATTGGTAGAGAAGTAGATGGACAGCGAAAAGATGGTAGCCTATTCCCTTTGAGGTTAAGTATTAGCGAAGTTAAACTAGAAAATCGAATTATTTTTACAGGTATTCTACATGATTTAAGTAAGGAAAAAGCACAAGAAGAAAAGATCAAAAAGCTAAATCAAGAACTAGAAGAACGGGTCGAAGAAAGAACCCAAGAATTAGGAAAAGTAGTGAATAAATTATTATTTACTAATAAACAATTGCAACAGGAAATAAAAGATAGAAAGGCAGCAGAAAAAGGTTTAAGGTTCAAAGAAAAAGAAACCCGTTCTGCTTTATTAAAAGAAAGAGAGTTAAGTGATATGAAATCTCGGTTTGTAACGATGGCATCTCATGAATTTAGAACACCTTTGAGTTCTATCTTAACTTCTGCTGAATTATTAGAATTACACTTAGCAGCTGGTCGTCATGAAAAATGTCCTAGGAATATTGAGCGTATCAAAAATTCAGTCAATCATTTAACAAGCGTTTTGAATGAGTTCTTATCTTTGAGTAAATTGGAAATGAATAATGTTAAAGCCGAGCCCTCTTTGTTTGTGTTTGATGAATTCGCTCAGCAATTAATTGAAAACCTAAAACCAATTTTAAAACAAGGGCAAAGTATTCAATTTGAAGGAATTGGAAAATCAGAAGAAGTGTATTTAGATAAAACTTTTTTGAATCATACATTAATGAATTTGATATCCAATGCCATCAAATATTCTAAAGAAAATCAGTTTATATCTTTTACTAGTAAAATTGATAAAAGTACTTTAATCATTATCATAAAAGACCAAGGAATTGGTATTCCTGAACAAGACCAAAAACATTTATTTGGTCGATTTTTTAGGGCGCATAATGTAGAAAATATACCTGGAACTGGCTTAGGCTTAAACATTGTAAAAAAATATGTAGATTTATTGGGTGGTACGATTAGTTTTTTCAGTAAATTAGGAAAAGGGGCGACTTTTACTATCCAGATTCCATTAAATAAAACGGATTGATGGTTAATTCGTTATTCATTTTAATAAATTTGCGGATTAAATCTGCTTTATCAAAACAACTATGAAAAAGATATTAGTTATAGAAGACAATCAAGAAGTTAGGGAAGTATTGGAAGAAGTATTGGAATTATCGGGATACGATGTCAGCACTGCTGAAAATGGTGCGGTAGGCGCAAAAAAAGCATTAGAGAACATACCTGATTTAATCATTTGTGATGTAATGATGCCAAAATTAGATGGTTTTGGGGTATTAAATATATTAAGTAAGAAACCAGAAACGGCAGATGTGCCTTTTGTCTTTTTGACGGCCAAAGCAGAAAAAGAAGATTTTAGAAGAGGGATGAATTTAGGGGCAGATGATTATATTACAAAGCCATTCTATAAAGATGAATTATTACAAGTTATCGAAACTCGCCTAAAGAAAAGTGACCGACTAAAAAAGACATTTGATGGCACAGCATCAGGTCTAAGTCGATTTATTGATGAGGCAAAGGGGTATGAAGATTTGAAGAAATTGTCTAGTGATCGAAAAACAAAAACATTTAAAGGAAAAGAAGTTATTTTCTTTGAAGGGGATTATCCTAAATATTTATACTTCCTCAAAAGTGGAAAAGTAAAGCTCACTAAGACCAATGAATATGGCAAAGAATTTATCATTAGCGTTTTGGAAGAAGGCGCTTTTATTGGCTATACAGCTCTAATAGCAGAGGAGAATTATACTTACGGAGCAACTGCCATGAAAGAGGGTACAGAATTAAGCCTCATTCCAAAAGGAGATTTCTTCCAATTATTATTAAAAAACCGAGATGTTTCTTCCCGCCTGATTAAAATGCTTGCCAATAATGTGATTGACAAAGAAGAACAATTATTAAATTTAGCTTATAGTTCCGTGAGAAAAAGGGTAGCCAATGCCGTATTATCTTTAAACGAACAACAGAAAAAAACAGGACAGACTCAAATCACTATTTTGCGAGATGATCTTGCTCGAATAGTTGGTACGGCAAAAGAAAGTGTGATTCGGATGTTAACCGAATTTAAGGCCGATGGGTATATTGATATTACCGATGGAGTGATTACTGTCTTGGATGGGCAGCGATTGAAGGCAATGAATTGTTAAATCGTTTAATTGTAGCATTTCTGATGCCTGATATGGAAATAAAAATGCCCTTGGTCTAAACCAAGGGCATTTTTATTTTAAGTAGTATTCAGTGATGGAAAGTCATTGATAATTACCCGTGTCCCTTCAATAAATTCTACCATAAATTATTGAAGGGACACGGATGTCAACTATTATTAAGCAATAATCAGGAGATTTTGTAATATCAGTTTTTTAGCTAGATTATCTAGAAAAAATAGTTACAATAAAATCACCTATTTGTAATTAGCTTCTTATCAAATAAATACATTTTAGTTAAAATCCGTACCGAGAGTTGCTGCTTGGACTAAAATTATCGGCTGTACATCAGACTACGTAAAATTTTACTCATATGATTTATTCTTAATAAATTTAATTAAAAAAGGTAAAATAATTTTCAATTTTTATACTAATAATTTTTCTAAAAAGTCCCCTACAAAATAAGCAACTGCGGCGGCAGCAGCACCTAACAACAAAGTTTCTAAAACACCTTTCCATATACTAGTCTGTGTTACATAAGATTTTAGATAACCAACCATCGTAAAAGCGAAAAAGGTCAATATGCAAGCAATTAAAAATAAATTGCTTTTGAATGGATGCATAAAATCAATCACATAAACAATCAACGGAATTAAGCCAAGTATCAAAAAAGAAATAAAAGTAACTCCACCAATTTTAAAAGGTGACCGCTGTTCTTTTATCATACCCAATTCTTCAGTCATCATCACATCAACCCAACGGTCTTTATCAGCGCAAATAATATTAGTAACTTGTTCTAGTAATTGCCCTTCAAAGCCTTTGGTTTTGAAGATGTCCCTGATTTCTTGCCGTTCAATTTCTGGCATATTCTCTATTTCCCAATATTCTATTTTTTTATGTTTTTCGTAATTTTCTTGCTCTGATTTAGCCGCCAAGTAAGCACCAATGGACATAGAAAATCCATCAGCCAATAGATTTGCAAAGCCTAGGATTAAGATAATAGCAGAGCTTAATTCTGCACCTGATGCTCCAGCCACTACCGCAAAAGTGGTGATACTGCCATCTATACCGCCGTAAACAAACTCTCCTAAATAATTCTGAAACTTTTGAAAATAGGAATGTTGTTGGTGTATTTGGGGTTCATCGTGTGATTGGATAAGGCTCATGTTAATAAATTATAAATAGGCTGGTCGCTAAATTTTTAGAATTTAGATTTAGCAAATAAGAAACTCTTAGAACGCCTAAGCGATGTATCGAATTACGCATGAAATACAAACAAAGGAATATCTGTATGAAAAGCCATTTTCTTAGAAAAACTGCTATGAAATAGTCGTTCCCAAAGATTTCGTTTTGGTATATACAATGCCAAAGCATCAGAAGGATGCTCTTTTAAAAAATCATCTATTCCTTTCATAACCGAAGAGTTACTAATAACAGAAAATCTGATAAACCGAGACGGCAGCCCTTCTACATATAATTCATCTTCCATATCAATTTTAGGGTCATCGGTCACATGTAAAAAATGGATTTTCGTATCAAACTCACTACCAAAATCGGCTAATTTCTCTAAAAAATGCTTGTCTTTAAAACTGAAAGTCGTTGCATAAGTAATTTCTTTCATGCCGGTATATTTAGCCTTTTCTGGAATGGCTAAAACGGGGCAACCTGCGTTCATCATCAATCGAGTAGTAACACTACCAATTAGTTTATCTATTGCATTTCGTTCTCCTTTTGTACCCATAATAATTAAATCACAACCTTTTCGACTGCGATCAACAATTTCTTGGTCAATGAACATGCCTGGATAAACCAATTTGTCGCCTATATTTTTAAAATCGTATTGGTTAATGAAATCCTGCAAATTTTGCTCCATTTGCATCTGTTTTTGAATCCTCAATTCTCGTTGTTGAGTCAAATCTAAATAAAGGTCTGTTCCTGTAAAAGGAACGGCATAAACGTGGATTAAATCTATCATTGCGCCCTTTTCTTTGGCCATCGCAATAGCATATTGATAGGCATTATGAGCAGCAGGAGAAAAATCCGTTGGAAATAATATCTTTTTCATATTTTGATAATTAGTTGGTTTGTAAAGATTATCCCTCTTCTGGAAAATCAATCGTCAATACAGGCATATTTGCATGATTCACTAAAGCCTCCACATTACTGCCGACAAGCATTCTTTTTAAGGGGCGCTTGTAGTGATTAGAAACTACTACTAAATCAGCGCCAATATTTTCAGCAAGAAGGCGAATACCTCCATCAATCGTGAAATGCTCAACGATATGCGTATGTGCAGTAAACGGTTTGGATAGCTCCGCATAGTCTTTCAATACTTCATTTTGTAAAATCAGTGGACCATCTAAAAACTCAGAATTGTGAATGGTTACTAGATGGATTTCTGGTAGAAAAGGCTTGATAAAATCTTTAAATTTCAAAAAAGCTACTTTCTCTGTCAAATTAAAACTTGAGGCATAAATGACTTTGTTAAAAGCTACTTTTTTCAATGGTTCTTTAATTACCAAAATTGGGCAATGCACCCTGCGGACGACTTTTTGAGTATTACTCCCAATAAAGAATTCATTTTTCCCACTTGTTCCATGTGAACCCATCACTATTAAGTCTATATTTTTTTGCTCCACAAATTGCCGCAATCGGTCAATCCAATCGCCACCTGTGATATGTGTTTCTATAGTTATATCTGGAAATAACACTCGGATTCTTTCAAAAGAGGCTTCCACTTCATATATTTTTTTCAATGCATTTGGATGACCTTCTCGTTCACTTACGGACAGACTTTCCCAATTCTTAGGCAAATCAACATGATGAAATAAGTAGACTTTAGCACCAAATTTCTTAGCTAATTGCATCCCTGCATTCTCCGCATTTTGCGCACATAATGAAAAATCAGTTGGTATTAATATACTTTTCATATTTAAAGTAGTTTTTCTGTTGAGGAAATCATAAAGTTGATTGGGACTTGGCATAGCTTGAACTTTTAGATGTTTGACATCTAGTTATGAAGTAGCGTAGTCAAAATGCTTGGAGGTCTGAGAGAAGCTCCAAGCATTTTGTTACCTGACCTTGGAACGTCTCTCAGACCTCCAAGTGTCTTTTCACAAAAAAGAATTATTCGTCACAAAGTTGACTAACTACCAGTAGGTGAATGATTAAGTTTTAGGTGTAGTATTTATACCCAAAAGTGTATAGAGTGGGCAAACGCCAACTACACTTGTTAAGATAAAAACAACCGCTATAACACCTAAAACAATCGCTCCCATGCCTATAGCCATTTGATTTGCTATTAGACCTGCAATTAAAGCAGCCACTAATACTCGAATAATTCTATCGGTAAATCCTACATTTACTTTCATAGCCAATGATTTTGTGATTAGGAAAAATAGAAAAGCTAAGCAGATGTTTTAGTAATGTTATCTGCTATTGCACCTTTTTCATTTTGTTTGTGCAAAGTCCAGTGATCTGTAGCAGTGGTTTGTAACCAAACATCGCCCGATTTTCGGAACACCTGCACATTTAAGCCATATATATCATGAAAATTCTGTTCTAAGGTACTTACTTTTTGATTGGCATGGATGCTCAAATCTCCTTCGTTCATTTGAGTTCTAGCATTTCCAATAGTGAACGTATCCGCTAACTTATCTCTATCTGGCGATCCTTCCTGCTCCTCATGTTCATGCGCATAAAATTCAAGCTTCAAATAAGGGAATTTAGTATTAAATTCAACTTGTATAGCCTTGATGGTTTTATTATCTGTAATAGTCATTTTATTTCTTTTTTGAAATTAAGAGAAAATTTTATCTTTATCTTTTTGATTAGCTGATTTTTCAAAATTTTTATCGCCCATTTTGGCACTTCGGTCATTTTGTTCTTTTAAAGTCCAATTATCTGTTGCCCAAGTTTGTAACCACTTACCATAGGATTTTCTAAAAACTTGCACATTTAAGCCATATAGCTTAGACAATAATTTTTCAAATTCACTAGTCTGCTGATTTTCATCTAAATTTAAGATGCCATAATTATCCATCGTTCGCACTGTTCCTATTGTTGATGCAGGGTCTAATACCTGCTCTTTTGGTGTTTCTTCACCATAATGATGGCTAGACTTATAAAACTCAATTTTCAAATAAGGAAAAGCTTTTTGAAAATCATTCTGTAAATCTTTTAAAGTTCTATTATTTGCTATTTTCATGATTCTTGATTTTAATTATTTTACAATAAAAGTTGGTACTTTATTTACCCCTAAGACTCGCTCGGTGACACTCCCCATCATTAATAATTCGGCTTTGGAATGGCCTTTCACCCCCATAATTATCATATCTGTATGATTCTTTTTTGCAAATTCATTGATTTGATAACCCGTATCAAAATGTTCTTTTTGAACCAACTCAGTTATGATATATTTTCTGTCCTTGATGTCTGGCACTTGTTCCTGTAAAAAGTGAACCATCGCTAATTTTCTATCCTTCTCAATCAATTGCTTTAAATCTTGTCGAGTTTTCTCCACATTATAAAAAGTCAGATTGGGAATTTCATAAACATTAATACAAGTGATTTTCGCCTTCTTTTCTAGACTTTTATTGATGGCTACCGCTGTTTCTAATGCCTTCAAAGAATAGCTAGAAAAATCAAGTGGCACTAGTATATTTTCCAATCTTGGTAGCGTCGTATCAGGAACAACTAGGGCATTCGTTCTCACCTTTCTTAAGAAATTTCTGGCTAGAATATGATGGTGAATTAACTCCGTATCCTGTCCAATAACGACCAAATCTGCAGCATTTAACTTAGACCGATAAATCAATTCTTCTAGCGGATTGCCTTCTTTTACCAAATATTCTACAGCTCTATCTTCTTGGATAGGGATAATGCTTTCTACTCTCTGTTTCAGATTATTAACGACTTCCTCTTTTAAATCGAAATCGCCTATTAATCTTCTAGTCTCCTCTTCGAAGTAAGCCGTTTGTAAATTGTTTTTTTGGAGAATATGAATAAACTGGAAGGTTGCAATAGGTATCCTTTTTGCCAAAAAACGGAGATAGCTCAACAACATATCATCCGTATCGCCTATTTTTAGGGCAACCATCGCTCGGTCTATTTTATAAGGATTAATCTTAGTTACTTTTTTAGTGGCTATTCCATTCATATCTTCTATTTTTTGAAAAATAATTTCGCTATTAATTATGACTCAAAAATAGGTGGATTACAAAAAGCGACAGGTGACTTTGGTCAAGGGGAGAGGGTGACTTTTGTCACCATGAATGGCTGACTGGTTAGAAGAAACAGGCTTATTCTAATAATTTTTTTTGTTTTTCAATTTGTTCCTTAATTCTTTTGACGGCCTTATTATCTTTTAAAATAGCAAATTGGTCTTTAGCCGTATGGAGTAAAATGCTTTCTCGAATATCATCTTCTACCATCCATTTAATTAGGCGAGAATTTAAGGACAATAAATTATTATGGACGGTCAGTTGAATAGCGGTACCAAAATCTCTAATATTTGCTTGAACAGGTTTGTCTGAATTCGCTTTTCGCCATGCTGAAGCCGTTCTTCCGTAAACAATTTTATTGATTAAATCCTGTTCTGAGGCGTGATAAAGACGCCCTTTTTTAGTACCTGCTAAATTAGGTGGGATTTTATGTAGCTCGATGGAGGCTTTCATTATTTGGTTATTGGCTCGGGTTAATTCTCTTGCCACCGAAAACGAATCACCAATCATTCGATACTCTAATTGCTTTAAACGTTTGAATTCTTTCACTACATATAATCGAAGTTCTGGACTAAGCCAGGAGGCAAATTCAAGGGCTATTTCTTCATGTGCCCAAGTACCTCCATATCGTCCTTTCTTAACTACAAACCCTTCAGCATTCGTATAAAATATCCATTTAGCAGGATAAAGGACAAAAGAATTTCCTTTATCCATATATTCTTGCTCTATTGTCTGATAACCTTTAAAGTGGTCATCACCGACCACTTTAAACTTTTTATTATTTAATTGTTCCCATAGGCTCAAAAATTTAATCGTCGGTAAGGCACGCATCCAATTACTAATGGTATCTGCGGGTTTTTCGCTACGAAATCGTGCTAAATCAGTCATGCTAATGTATTCATTATCTAGCACTGAAATAGTTAGATCATCAATCTTTATCTTTTTCTTTTTTGACATACCTTTTTCAATTCAATTTGAACCGTAAAGGTATAAAAATCTGAACACACCTGACAAACAAATTTTGGTCTTAGGTTTAATAACAAAGTGGCATAAATTCCAAACTAGCAGATAACTGAAAACCAGGCGGTAAATAAAAATGGATGCCTCGATAAATAAACCAAAAGGAAAGCAGGATTAAAAAGGCGGGATATAATTTTTGTAGTGCAAATCTATATTTAAAATGGGCGTTTTTTCCAAACAAAATAAATAATAACATCAAAGGCATTGTGCCTAATCCAAAGGTAAACATAAACAAGCCGCTTGACCAAAAATGACCTAGCGAAATGGCACTAGCCAATGCCAAATAGACCAATCCACAAGGCAGTAACCCATTTAATAAACCCGTTGATAAAATAGATGTTTTGGATGGTCTTTTTAATAATTTACCCAAGTTAGATTTTAACCAAAAAAATAGTCGATTAAAGTAGGGGAGAGCTACTATATTTCGTTCCAAATTAACAGAAAATAAAACGGCTATTAAAATAGCTATCCCCGTCAATATGGATAGCCATTTTTGTAAACCTACAAAGACAATTCCCTCCCCAAGTAGTCCTATTAGCAGTCCTAATAAACTATAAGTGATTGCTCTACCTAAATTATACAGCACACTATTTTGCACTAATTGCCATTGATTTTTCTGCTGTAATGGCATTGCCAAAGCAATTGGACCACACATGCCGATACAATGTAAACTGCCGAATAATCCTATGGTAAAAGCGGTCCAAAACATTTTTCAATTTAAAATTTTCAAGTAACAATTTTCAAAATTGTTTACTTCTTCACGAGTGCTTCCAACAATAATAAATATTTGGGGTTGCTGTGTTGCTTTATTTCATACGTAACAAGGCAACAGGGCAACATCGTAACCAAAATCTAATCTAATCTAAAACCTCACTTATTAATTCATCTGGTATATAATCAGGCACGACTATCATCGTTCTATCTAAATAGGGCGTTCCATCTCCAACCCAATCCACTTCAATTTTCCAAAAACCAGGTTTTAAAGTTCGGATAAATACATCCACACAATTATCCATACCGACTTCGATAGGCAAAAGAACATCCGCCTTTTTATCAGAGGCTCGATAAAAAAGGATAGAACCCGTTATATTTTTCATTTCTTTTGGAAATGCTAATTCCACTAGTTGCAAAATATCATAATAATTGATTTGCAAAGGTGTTTCCAATGCATTACTATTATTCAGTTTATCTAGCGTTGACTGATAGGCTAAATCCTTTTCATAATAATTTTCTACCACCAAACTATGGTCGTATTGCGTCGATTTATACACCTGATAGAATAAGGTGGTCGCAAAAAAAGTATAGAATATAAAGATGCCTGTTCCCCAGTTTATTTTTTTCATGACTTTGTTTTTTCATAGGACTCACGTCCTATGTTACGATATGTCGCCTTTTCAAGGCTAAAATGCTATCCCGGTCCAAAAAAATTCGTACTTACTTCATCGACCAATTTATCTCCTGCAAAAACCTGAATGATTAATTCATTTTTTCGACCTTTTAGTTGTGCTTTCTCCATTTCTATAAAAAGGGCGCCTTCTACCATTTCTGTCTTTGGAGCAATGGGCGATTTTCCAACTAATTTTATAACGCCTCCCGTCGTTTTTAATTTAAAATCGAGCGCTAATTCTTGATTCGTTTTATTAAAAATCTGATAATTATATAAATTACTGACATGTGTCTCATCCACTTTTTGATAAAGCATGCCTGGCGTTCTTAAAATCACCGCCTCCACATCTGACCGACTACCCAACATGGCAATATTAATAATCATTAAAATAGTTAACACCGCAGTATAGGCAATAACTCTTGGGGTAAAAATCTTCTTTTGTTTGGTTTCAATCCCATTCAAGCTATCGTAGCGAATCAAGCCTTTTTCTCGACCTACTTTCACCATTACTTCATCACAGGCATCCATGCAAGCCGTACAATTCACACATTCCAACTGCACGCCATCTCGAATGTCAATACCCGTTGGGCAGACTTGTACACAAAGCGTACATTCAATGCAATCGCCTTGTAATTTCAATGGCTTTTCTTCTACAATCGGTGGAAAAGTGGCGGTAATTTTTGGTTCGGCAGTTGCCATAGCTGCCATTTTATCCACTAAATCTTCTGTTGGGCATTTCTTGCCACTAGAACAATGCTCACAACTATTTTGACAATCGTCCTCTTTTTTAGGAGCAGCTTTAACCTTCTTTTGTTTTTTAATTTTACCTCTAGGTTCCCCTCTGACAAAATCGTAAGAAACTTGAATCGTATTCTTATCCGTCAAGACGCCTTGCAATCTCCCATAAGGGCAAATAGTCGTACAAACCTGTTCTCTCAAACTGGCAAAAACAAAATAAAATGCACCTGTAAAAATTAACATCGAGGCAAAACCGCCCAAATTTTCCATGGGAGAAGAAGTGACTATTTCAGTTACTCTATCTAAGCCTAAAATGTAACTCAAAAAGGTATGGGCAATCAAAACCGAGATTGCTATAAAAATCAATTGTTTGCTCCCTTTTTTGATGATTTTATCTTTTGTCCAAGGTGCTTTGTTCAATCTTTTTTGAGCATTGGCATCTCCTTCAATCCAGTATTCAATTTTGCGGAAAACCATTTCCATAAAAATGGTCTGTGGACAAACCCAACCGCAGAATAATCGACCAAAGATAACAGTAAAGAGTACAATGAAGACGATAAAAGTCAGCATTGCAAAGACAAATAAATGAAAGTCTTGTGGGGTGAAATGTAGCCCAAAAATGATAAAATTCCGTTCTAGAATATTGAATAATATCAACGGTTCGCCATTGACTTTAATAAATGGTAAGCCAAATAAAATCGCCAATAAAACCCAACTGACATAGGTTCGAGCATCAAAAAACGGCCCTTTCGGTTTCTTTGGATAAATCCAAACCCGTTTACCTTGCTCGTCCACCGTCGAGATTTTATCTCTATATTTTTCTGTATCTTTTATGATTGGATTATTAGTCATTGTTTTAGTTGCTGGTTGCTAGTTGCTGGTTGCACCAAACCAGCAACTAGCAACTGATTTTATTTCATCCCCATTTCTTCTTTCGCCTCATATAATTCTCCTTGTGGTTCTTTCCCATTCGGCGGATTAGTTCCTTGCATGTTCAAAATGTAACTCGCTAGATTTTGCATATCAGAAGGACGTAATTGCGATTTCCAAGCAATCATTCCTTTGGCAGGAACTCCATACTTTATAGTTTTAAAAATGTCATTGACATTGCCACCATTAATCCAATATTTATCCGTCATATTAGGGCCAATTCCACCTTCGCCTTTTTGACCATGACAAGCAGCACAATTCGCTAAATAAGTAGCTTCTGCCAGATTCAACTTACTTTCATCCGTTATGATTTCCACATTACTTTCATCCACTTGGTCCGCTTGTCTGGATAAGAATTGAGCGACTTGCGCTTCGGCATATTCCATTTCCACGGCATATTCTGCTCTAGAACCTAGCCCGATATCCCAAACGTGATAATAACCAAGATAAGCAAACCCATAGATAATACATCCATAGAACATAGCTACCCACCAAGGTGGCAAGACATTATCCAATTCCTGAATACCATCATAATTATGGTCTAATAGAATATCTTTTTCTTTTTCGAGCGGAACTAGATTCCACGATTTATCATACATGCGTTTCCACCAAGGCTCTTTATCCAATAATTTCACTTCTTCCATCACCTCAATGCCGTGTTCTTTCAGTAATTTAATTTTTTGAATTTCTAATATTTTACTATTCAAATAGATTACGGCCCAAACTGCCCCAAAAATGGCTGCAGCCCCTACCAATAAAATGATGTTGTGAAATACCCAATCGAAAGCATCTGGTGTACTAATTTTTTTAGCTGACTCCTGTGCCATTAAAGCAGTTCCGCTAGCTAATAGTAAAAGGAGTAAGGAACTATATTTTAAACCTTTATTTTTCATTACTTTATATTTTATGAAATCAGATTTGATAAAAACTTTTAGATTCTCGAATCTGACGGCTCCCAATAGCTATCGGGAGAAAATTTCAATTTTAGTCTGACTGCTGCTGACCTCTTTTATTCTTCATCCAAAGGCAGATTTGCCATGTGGTCTATAAAAGATTTTTTCTTTCTAAAAATGGTGATGGCACTAATGGTAAATAGCCAGAAGAAAGTCAATAAGGCAAAAATTGCCATCCAGTTAATATCACCTGCACCTGCTAAAATATGTTTGTACATCTTGTTAATTATTTGTTGATTAATGATTGGTTGATTGTCTGTCTTCCAACAGGTCGCATTATTAATTATTGATTACTCAAAAAGTAGGAATAACCAATAATTAATAATCAATCAACTAGTTCCCCACTTGCTTAGGCGCCGGCTGAATATCCGTACCCAATCGCTGTAAATAAGCGATAACCGCAACGATTTCTTTCTTTTCTAAATCGGCATCTTCAATACCTTCTGCTCGTAAAGATTCGGCTACTTTTCGAGCTTGTTTTTTCAAATCTTCTAAAGCAATCTCTTCATAACGGTCACCATAAGGTGTTCCTAGCATGATTAACACTTTAATTTTTGCCTCGGTCAAAGAGGTATCCAATTCATCTTCGACCATCCAAGGATAAGGGGGCATAATCGAACCAGGCGAAGTACTTGTTGGGTCAATCATGTGGTTATAATGCCAGCTATCTGGATATTTTTTACCCACTCTGTGCAAGTCTGGTCCAGTCCGCTTACTTCCCCAAAGGAAAGGTCGGTCATAGATAAATTCACCAGATTTAGAATACTCCCCGTAGCGTGCCGTTTCCGAACGGAAAGGTCGAATCATTTGAGAATGACAACCCACACAACCTTCTCGGATATAAATATCTCGACCTTCTAATTCTAGTGGCGTGTATGGTTTAACCGTTGCAATTTTTGGTACATTTTCTTCAATCATAAACATTGGAATTACTTCCACTAAACCGCCAATCAAAACAACAATTAAAGAACCTACTAACATTTGAACAGGTCTTCTTTCAATCCATCGATGCCAATGTTCGCCTTTATGACTAACCATGACTTCCAAAGCAGGAGCTTGTGCTGGTTCGTTGGCAACAACTTGTTTACCTTTAACGGTTTTCCAAAGGTTATAAACCATCACAAAAACACCGATAAGATAAATAAGTCCACCGAATGATCTTAAGGCATACATCGGTAAAATCTGCGTAACCGTTTCTAAGAAATTACCATATTTTAACATCCCTTCTGGCAAAAATTCTTTCCACATTAAGCTTTGGGTCCAACCTGCCCAATATAAAGGAATGGTATAAAATAAAGTCCCTAAAGTAGCAATCCAAAAGTGGATATTCGCCAATTTAACAGAGTGTAATTTAGTATCAAATATTCTTGGCAATAACCAATAAACGACCCCAAAAGTCAGCATCCCATTCCATCCCAAAGTACCTACGTGTACATGACCAACCGTCCAGTCTGTATAGTGACTAATGGCATTCACACTTTTAATAGATAACATGGGCCCTTCCAAAGTTGCCATACCGTAAGCGGTTACAGCTACCACCATAAATTTCAGAATTGGGTCATTCCTTACTCTATCCCAAGCACCTCTCAAAGTCAATAGTCCATTCAACATTCCACCCCAACTTGGCGCAATCAACATCAAGGAAAAAGCGACGCCTAGAGACTGTGCCCAATCGGGTAAAGAGGTATATAATAAATGGTGAGGTCCTGCCCAGATATAAATAAATATCAATGCCCAAAAGTGGATAATGGATAATTTATAAGAATAAACGGGTCTATTTGCAGCTTTAGGCAAGAAATAATACATCAAACCCAAGTAGGGCGTCGTTAAGAAAAATGCTACTGCATTATGCCCATACCACCATTGTACTAAGGCATCTTGTACGCCTGCAAAAACTGGATAACTTTTCCATAAACTAACTGGTATTTCGATGTTATTCCCAACATGTAAAACAGTAACGGTGACCCAAGTGGCAATATAAAACCAGATAGCAACATATAAATGATGTTCCCTTCTTTTAAGAATAGTACCGAACATATTGATACCAAAAGCAATCCAAACAACTGCTATTGCAATATCAATTGGCCACTCTAATTCTGCATATTCATGGGAACTAGTATAGCCTAAAGGCAAAGTCAAAGCCGCCGCAAGAATAATGGCTTGCCAACCCCAAAAATGGAATTTACTAAGCTTATCACTAAACATTCGGGCTTTTAAAAGTCTTTGCAAGGAATAATAAACGCCCATAAAAATACCATTACCAACAAAGGCAAAAATGACTGCGTTGGTATGTAAGGGTCTTATTCGTCCAAAGGTTAATTCGGGTGTACTAAAATTTAAAGCGGGGAGAATTAGTTGTAAGGCTGCTAAAAGCCCTACTGTCATACCTACCACTCCCCAAAGCATACAGGCATAGGTGAATTTTTTGACAATCTCATTGTCATAACTAAATGTTTCAATACGAGACATAGTAAAATTTTTGAATAGTCGATAATGTTTTTTAAGTCTTGAGAAGAGGACAAAGGATTCTAGTTTATTAACAATTGATTCTCTTAGCCGCAAAAAGTTGACTTATGGCCCGTGTTGTTGAATGGATTTTTCAATAATTATAGCTCCAAGAACCAATAAGGCTAAGAGGCTGTAAACTGCCATCCTAATAATAAGTATCATTTCTTTTCTTTTTTGGTGTCCTCAAATAAAATTCTAACAGAAGGGGTATAATCATCTTCGTATTGACCAGATTTAACTGCCCAGAAAAAAGCGGCTAAAAAACCAAGTGCTATGAGCAATGAAATAAGGATAAGGACGAAGATGATTTTCATATTTCAATAATTTAAATTTTTAATTCGGGTGCAAGTTACCCCCTCCTTTTAGTTTGTTTGGTGAGAAATATCATAGGGGTTTGGTGATTTTTGTCACCCCTCTAAACTTAAGATTTTAGTTCTTTTGAAAAAGAAAGTAAAGACAACTTCCTGAAATGATTTTATTCAAAAAATAAAAATTATGAAGACTTTAATCGCCTACTTTTCACTTGATGGCAATACTAAATGGATAGCAGAAAAGCTGCATCGAAAATTGCCAAATACAACTTTGCACGCCATTGAATTAGCTAGTAACCCCATAAAATCCAAATGGTGGAGAATGATGGTATATGGTTTTAAAACGACCTTTTATAAAAAAATGGCTATCAAAAACAGCCATCTAGATATGACGAAATATGATGCAGTTATTATTGGTGCTCCAGTTTGGGCAGGTCAAGTACCTCCTCCTCTCAAAGCATTTTTACAACAGTATCCATTAAAGGGTAAAAAGGTAGCTGCTTTTTGTAGCATGGGAGGAGAACCTAGTCAATTTTTTGAGGGCTTTAAAAAAGCGGCTAATATAGAATCAATTGAAGCGACTTTGTCCATTGTAGAACCCTTACAAAACCTGACCAAGGAAAATTTTAAAAAATTGGATGATTTTGTAAAAAGGGTCGAGGTGGCTTTTGAAATGGAAGCTGAATTAACCTGAATAATAACTAATGTGAAATAATAAAAAATCATGGATAAAAGTGGTAATTCAACAGCTTGGAGCACAACCCCTTTCAATCAAGCAGAAGAACGATACAGTATGTATGCCTTGAAAGCGTACGGATTGCCACGGATTTATTGGCATGGGATGTTGCGAGGAAGGGAATTCTAATTAATTCGCGTTTTGTTTTATCTCCTATAAAGGGTAAGCTTTGTTACATCGCTTACCCTGTTTTTATTTAAAAAACTGTTATCATGCTTCAAAAATCCTTCCGCCTAGAAACCCGCTGTATCCCCAAAACAGGTAATACTACCCATAAAACTAAAGACAAAAAAGCAATACCCAATCCTAATCCGCTTCCTAAAAACTTATGAAAAACGGCCCCTGTATAACCCATCAAAGCAGAAATATCCAGTTTTAATAAAATCAAAATCCGAGATAAATCTATGGGGTTAAACATAGATGCACCTAAAGCAAAAGATTCTAAGGGATAATCCGAGAACATAGCTAAAACCAATAAAAATAGACCATCATAAATCACCGCAAAAAATAACCAAACCAGAATGGCTAACCCAAATCCTTTAATCCGATTCTCATTTTTTAAAGCAATAAAAAAAGCAATAGCAGAAAAGATAAAGGATAGAAAGACGCCTACCAATAATAAGGTGAAATAATTCCAAATTTCAGCAGAACCAAAAATGCCATAAGTGATAAAAGGCAAGCCGACACCAATCAAAATACTCAGAGACAAGGAGGTTGCTACGCCTAAATATTGTCCTAAAAAGATATGTGTTCGTTTGATTGGTTGCGCTAATAACAATTCTGTAAATTCTCTAGAATTATAATAATACATGATACCAAAAATGGTTGCAATTAAGGGGACTAAGACCAAAATTACATTCATCAAACTGATAATCACTTTTGATAAATCGCTGCTTAACCAAAAAAGCGATAGGGTTAATAATGCATAAAAGGCACAATAAATATACGTCCAACGACTTCTGATTAGGTCAAAAAAACTGTATTTTAATATTTTAAACATTTTTTGGTTGATTAGTTGATTAATTACTAGTTGATTAGTTACAAATCAATCTTTTATATTAGGGCGAACGAAAAGTCAAAATCATAATATATAACTTATTGAAGACTGGTGGTCGATGTTTGAAGATTGCATCCATAGCCGTCAGGCTAAGAAAATTATTACTGATAGTCAACGATTTATGCAGGTGTCGATGTTTGAAGATTTTATCTTCAAACCAATATTCTTTAGGTTTTTAACCTAATTAGCTTTAAAAAACATCTAAATTAAATCGTTAACCTGACGGCTATGGATTGCATCTTCAAACCTATATTTTATGCCGATAGCTATCGGCATCAGGTTTTACTAGCCGATTACATATTATAAAAACGACTTTTCGTTCACCCTATCTTTTATATAGAAACCCTTTTCATTTTTACTTTTTTATCGGCTTGACCATTGGCACTAAACACGGTCTTTTTAGTTAAAATATTCGCAATTGCACCTTCCAGATTCACACCTGCATAACGTGCTTTTATTTCGGCTACACTTCCTTTAAAATAAACTTTTCCTTCTAATAAAAACACAATTTCATCTGCCATTTCTTCTACAAAACTCATAATGTGAGTCGTAATTAGAATCGTTTTCCCTTTTGCCCTTTCTTGCCGAATCAAGTTTTTTAATTTTATCATGGCCACAGGATCTAAACCAGTAGTCGGTTCGTCCAGCATCATGATGGCATTATCGTACATAAAGGCTTGCACTAAATTTACTTTTTGGCGAGTGCCCCCTGATAAAGTACCTAAACGTTTGTCCAAAAAAGGTGCTAATTCAAATAATTCAATTAACGCTGCATCGTTTGCTTTTCGACCTCTGATGTCTTTTATCATCTCTAATAGTTCCCGAACCAATAAATTTTCTGGAAAACGAGCAATTTGGGGTAAATAATCTAGGTAATTGCGATAAGCCCATTCACCCAAAATGTTATGTTTGTTGATAGTAATTTGCCCTTTATCGGGGATTACCATACCTAGCATACATTTAATCAGCGTCGTTTTTCCAGAACCATTAGGCCCTAAAACTGCCGTAATACCAGATTTATCAAAATCTAAATTGATACCCTTGAGGACTTCATTTTTACCAAAGGCCTTTTGTAAATTATTGACTTGGAGCATTTTTTATTATTTTTCCGTTTCGTAATTCCATTCCACATAAGAGCTTACCGTTTCATAGAGTCTCAAACGAGCTAATTCCACGTTGGGCATTTCTTTAAAAGTATCTTGTAATAATTCTACAAAATAGAGTAGTATATTCTCGCAAGTTGGTTGAAAAGGGACTTCGATTATTTTTTCGTGAATACCTTTTAAATGGGCTTTTAATCCACTATGCGATTTTTCATTAAGGATAACTGCATGATTAAATGGAGTGATAATTATTTCTTTTATGGTGTTTTTCAAATCAATAAAATCAACCACCATTCCATCTTTTGGATGGTTGGGTTCGACTAATGGATAGCCGCTGACCGTAATTTGCAATTGTACCGAAGGTCCATAAGTATCCTTAGGTTCTCCGTCGTATTTATACAAAGCATGCCGAATATCTAATGAAAATGCCTTGGTCAATTTGATTTTTGTTCGTTTCGACATGTTCAGATTTTTAGTTTAAAGAAAATAATTCGATATGTTCAATTTTTTGCATAACTGGCCGATTATCTACTACTTTTTTTGGTGTAAAAACTGGGCTTACTTTTTCAGAAAAATTTATAATATCAATAAACAGACTTCTAAGCAGAACCATCGCCTCAGGCGTTTTATTGACTACATAATTGAATAATTTTACAGGGCGATAGGGGATGTCTCCAATTCCATTTTTATCCAAATCATATCCTGTATAAGCACTCCAAAAATTACCACTAAATTCGTTATTATTCACACTACTATTGAGCGATAGGTCGAAGGTGTTATACAAAAAATTATTGCTAGAAATGATGTTATCCAGACAACCGCCTGATATTTTTATCGCCCAACCATTACGGACAAAGTCATTATCCAAATAGTTGATTCTAGTAGAACCCTCTACATAGATGCCTATGGTATTTTCTTTAAAGACATTATTTTTAATATCTGCATCATAAATTTCTTTTAATAATAAGCCATAAGATGCTTTACCCCAATTATATTCAAATGCGTTTTCCCACATATTGATTTTTTTGGAAAACATCACTGCGACTCCAGCCCCATTTCGCCGAAATTCATTTTTAAAATAATCGTCATTATTAGAAAACATAAAATGTAAGCCATAACGCAAATTATCTTCGCTGATATTGAATCGAACTTTGCTATTATCCACAAATTCCAAATAGATGCCATCTCGATGGTGACGCACTATATTTTTTTCTATCAATATATTTTTACAATACCATAAATGAATAGCATTCCCCGAAGACATTTCTTCTACTGCTTCGCCAATCAATTCATTATTTTGGACAATTCCTTTATCCGCATGTTCCAGATAAATGCCAAAAAAAGTATTGTATAAACGATTGTTTTTGATTGTAAAATTTTTAGCTCTTTTAATACGGATTCCTGCTCGGTCTTCCATATAGCTCGTTCCTACATTTTGAATTTGTAACCCTTCAATAGTGACATTATCAGCGAGTACTGTTAAAATTTCGCCTTTGTTTTCACCATCTAAAATAGGGTAGTCTTCCCCTGAAATAGTTAGCGATTTATTGACGATTATTTTCCCTTCTTTGTAGATGCCTGCTTTGATTATTAGTTGGTCGCCCTTTTCTGCTGCTTTGATGGCGGCGGTGATGGTTGTCCACTCACAGGAGTTGCATACTTCTAGTGTTTTAGCAAAAATGGATATTGCTAATAGGCTGATTGTCAGTAGTAGGAAGTATTTTTTCATAAAAAAGCTGATTTCGATATTCCAAGTCTCCAGACTTGGAATCAATATCTGGTCGTCTCAAGTCTGGAGACTTGATACATTGAATAATGGGTTACCCAGGCGGCAACATCACCTTATCTACTACATGCACAACCCCATTAGATGCCTGGACCGTACCTAAAATATTAGCTTCATGCACCGCAATTTTATCTCCGTCTTTTTTCACTTTGACATAATGACCACTTGCTTGAAATAACCGTTGTCCATTTTTCAATAAATTACCTTGGTAATTTCCAGGAGAGGCATGAAATTTGATGATTTTTGCCAATTTTGCCTTATTTTCTGGTTTCAATAAATCTTCAACTGTACCAGCAGGTAAAGCAGCAAAGGCAGCATTGGTAGGGGCAAAAACGGTTAAAGGGCCTGCATTGACTAAGACGTCTTCCAACCCTGCCGCTTGTACTGCAGCAACTAAAGTCGTATGGTCTTTTGATCCTAAAGCAACCTGCAAAACATTTTTGGCAGATGCGTCATCTGATACCCCCGATTGTCCTATGGTAGGGGCAACATTTCCAGTAGCCGTTTCAGTTGCAACAGCGGAAGTATTGGGTTGATTACAAGCTATGGTGAATAGACTTAAAATTAATGCGTACAAAAAAATGATTTTTTTCATGATAATTAGTTTTATTGATTTAGTTTTTACTAATCGGAGTACCCGTAATTTTTTCCTGAACGCCCTTCCAATCATATAGATTTCCGCTCTTTTTAAGTTGCATCTTACGCGCATTTACTTTATTTTCAAAAGCAGATAAATAAGCCCCCATTGGACTTGGAATGGCTTTGCTTATTAAAAAATGACTGGTTTTAGCATCCATTAACTCGCCTGGTTTTTCATAGTTATTGACCAATAAAAAGGCGTAGTTGGAATCCTCTCTTTTATCGATATAATTCACCATACATTCGATGGCATCGAATACATATACTTTACCTTTAGAGGTGACTACTTCTGCGGCATGTTGACGGTCAACGACTGTCATTTTACAGAATTCACACCTATCAGAACCATATTCAATTGACTTTTGCTCGGGCATACAAGAGAGCATCAGCAGCACTAACAGCATTAGACTTAGATATTTCATTTTTGTCAAATTTTAATTTAAACCAAGCGGCAACAAATGCCAATAGAATAGACAGTCCTGCAAAATATCCACTTATATGAGGGAATGATTTCGCAGTAAAACTGATAATTTCCTTGGTGCCAAATAATGGTGGTTGAAAAGATGCACCGGGTATTTTGATAGGTGCTTTATCACTTAAAGTATGTCCATAATCGTATTCCCAAAGGTAAAAATCATAGAGTCCTAAAATTGCCAGCACGACCATTATCCCTCCCCATGTTAAATAGAATTTCCATTTATTAAAATAGGCGGCTAAAAGTCCAAAACCCACCATAAAGAGGATGACATAAGGAAAGTATTGTAACTCTGGAATAGCGTCTTCATCAATATATTTCATTCCAACGTAGTGGTTGAGGATATTGATATTTTGGATGACAGAAGGATTTTCGCCACCTAATTTATTTATCCAAATATGCATTGTGACCCCATCGGGATATTGCGGTGCAATTAAGGTGATTTGCCACATCGGAAAAATAAATAAAGTGAGTAAGGCAGCAATGCCTAATATCATTAAAATTCTTGGTGTATTTTTCATTTTTTTATGGTAATACGGATAATTTGGTAGTGATATAAAAATAAAATGGATAATTTTTATCCGTGGAGGTTATCCGTGGGAAACTAAAATATGCTTGCCACACGGATAGCTTCCACCAATGATTTTTATGCTATAAAAGTATTTTGTAGTCCTTCACTTTATTTATTATCCCTTCTTTATAAAGGAGAATGACTACGGGTTAATATTCCGAATTACTTAACTAATAACGCTAGGTTCGCTCAAATTTTTGATTAATACATAAATTACACGAAATAATATTCTGTATTAAAAGTATTTTTATCTTTAAAACAGTATTTTGTTCGTATTTATTTTTATTAAATAAATATAATTAAAATATTATTTTTAACCCTAAAATAATAACCTGAAAAGAGTTTATTTAAAATAAATAAAATTCTGCATTTTAAACATAAATCAAAATATTATTTTGATAATATTTTATTTTATTAACTAATTTTGGGCGAACCTAGCGTAATAATAATTCACTATCCATTTTCGCTTCTAACCAATGTACTTTATTCGCTTCAATAACTAAAAATTCATGAGCTATAAGGGGTTTCTTTTCGTCCCGATAATTAAATGTTATCTGACCTTTTTTAACGAGTAAAAATGCAGGTACTGGAGTGGTGTGTTCTTTAATAATCGCCCCTTTCTCAAGCGTAATTTTATAGACTTTATAGGCATCAGTTTTAGCAACTACCTTGCTTTGAATGCCCTTTGATATTGGTGGAATGATTTCTTTTACTGGCATGATTATGTATATTTTAGGCGTTCGTTTTGAAATAGTGGAGTCCGAAGACTCCATTTTTCAGGGGATTCAAATTGAAACCCCTGAACAAACAAAACGAAAAACCAGATTTTTTTCACTTGAGTTATGAGCTTTCAATGCTTAATTTGATAAATCAATCATCAGAAGAAACTTCTTCTTCGTCAGGTTCGCCTAACCCCCAGCTTAAAGCAATATTAGAACTAGCAGGCGAGACCCGAACATATCCTTGCATTTCTTGGTGTAGTGCAGAACAGAAATCGGTACAATAGAATGGAATAACCCCTTCTTTTTTAGGTTCCCAAAGCATCGTTTCCGTCTGTCCTCCCATGATTAATAATTCGGCATTATTGGCCCCCATAACGGCAAAACCGTGGGGTACATCCCAATCCTGTTCAAGGTTGGTGACGTGGAAATAGACTTTATCTCCTACTTTAATGCCTTCTATATTATCAGGGGCAAAGTGACTTCGGATAGTGGTCATATAGACATGAACTGTTTTTCCTTCTCGTTCTACTCGAGTGTCTTTTTCACCCATTGCACGATAGGGGTGGGTATTTTCTTCAATTGGATAAAATTTCTTGACATTCGGAACAATTCGACCAGCAGAAATACCTTGGGCATAATGCGGTTCACCAATCGTTGGGAAATCCAATAATAATTTCATTTTATCTCCCGAAATATCATATAACTGAGCTGAATGACATAATTCGGGCCCTGTTGGCAAGTATCGGTCTTTGGTAATTTTATTTAAAGCGACCAAATATTTACCTTCTGGTTCTCCAGAATCACCACCAGGAATCATCAAGTGACCAACGGAGTAGAATGTTTTGGCTTTATCCAAAACTTCCCAAGTCCCTAATTTCCATTTCACAACTTCAGATGTAATAAAGAAAGAAGTATAAGCATTTCCCCGACCATCAAATTCGGTATGCAATGGGCCTAAACCTGCATCTTTAACTGCACCAGCTACGACATCTTCAAATTTTAAAACAGGAATACCTGCAACGGTCGTTTCAAAAGATTCATTGGCAATTGCTTCCTGCATTTTAGTAAAAGAGTGTACTGTTAAATCTGCAGATAACTTTCCATTTCCGATAATATATTCCCCTGTTGGGTCAACATCTACACCATGCGGAGATTTAGGGCAGGGTAAGAAATAAACCAAACCGGGGCAATCTTCTGGGGTTAAAACCCGCACAGTCTTTTTCATGGTAGAAGTAGCAATATGCGATTTTTCGTCATAGACATTATGCGCATATTCCGCAGGCACTTCTTTAAATTTACCTTGCTTGATATATTCCTCTGCTTTTTTCCAGTTAATAGCTGCTATAAAATCTTTATCATTTTGAGAGGCGTTTACTTCCAATAAAGTTGATTTTTGTTCCGTATTATAGGTTGTAAAGAAAGTCCAACCGTGTGATTTACCTTTACCAGAGTGCGCTAAATCGTAATCAAATGCAGGTAATAAAACCTGAAAGGCTATTTCCATTTCCCCCTTTTCTGCAACGCTAATAAAAGACAACATGCCTTTAAAATTCTCCTTGTAACTATCAATCGCCACATCCTTCTGTGGATAAGGCACACTAAAACGAGTACCAGCAACAATATATTCGGTGTTCTCTGTCGTAAAAGGAGAAGAGTGATTACCGCCACTATTAGGGATTTCCAAAATTTCGACCGTTTCAAAAGTCGTCAAATCAATTCGGGCAACCCGTGGGGTATTATTACCATTAATGAATAACCAACGTCCATCTGTTTTGCCATTGGTTTGCGATAGTTCGGGGTGGTGGGCATCATCCCAAGGTACAAACCCATGAGAAGTATTCAACATCGGTTTAGTTTCTTCATTAAAACCATATCCTTTTTCAGGATCAACCGAAAAGACAGGAATCACCTTTAATTGACGACCAGAAGGAAGTCCTTGAACGGATACTTGCCCGCTAAATCCTCCTGACATAAAAGCATAAAATTCATCGTATTCACCAGGTGGGACATATACTTGGGAGGCTACATTACCTGATAAAGCCCCTGTATTTTTTTGGGCTGTTTGGTTTTGGTTGCTACAACCTAAGTATAGCAATCCACTAAAAGCGATAAGTGCAATTAAAGCCAACTTAAAGCTATGTTGATTTTTCATATTAATTTATTTAGAAAGGTTTTATAATAAAAACGGATTCAAACAATCATATTAATAAAAGATTTTTTTATCTTCTATGCAAAGTTTATTAAAAGTCTAATTTCTAATGATGACAAAAGTCATTGAATAAGAGTGATTTTAATCACCTATGTATTAATTCATTGATTACTAATTATTTATAAAATTATTGTTGATGAAAAAAGTTTTTTTTTGTTAAAAAATAATATTTTTAATTATACAGCGTAAGAATTATAAAAGATTCTCTTGTCTTTTATTAAGAAAGTATATAGCTTTGTTTTCAATTAAAGAATTATGATGTTTTCAAAAACTTGTCAATATGGAATTAGAGCAGTATTGTACTTGGCGGTACATACAAATTTTGAGCACAAACTAGGTGTAAAGGAGATTGCTGCATCTTTGGAGGTCCCACAACCTTTCCTAGCAAAGATTTTACAAAAGCTGTCCAAGAATGATTTGATTACGTCGGTTAAAGGGCCTAAAGGCGGTTTCTATTTATCCAATAAAAATAGAATCATCACTATTGAAAAAGTAGTGGAATGTCTTGATGGTGCAGATGTTTTTACCAGTTGTGTATTAGGTTTGCCTATTTGTTCAGAAGAAAACCCATGCCCTTTACATATTCACGCCTTTTCTTTTAGAGCAGGATTGAAGTACCAGTTAAAACATCAGAATGTAGATGAATTGGCTCGAAGAATTAAACGAGAAAAGATAGATATTTAGATGGCAGTATGCAGTATTACAGTTGGCAGTACTGCATGTAGGAAAATTAAACGTTCAAATTATAGAAATTAGCACATTGATAGTCAACACGTACTTAAATTACGAAATTTAGAAAACGGATTCAAACAATTTACATAAAAGGTGATTAATGACGGAAAAGAAAATGATTTTTCTAACCGATAATTTATCTATTTTTAAACCAGTTTTTCTAAATTAAGAATCATGAAAAAAGTATTTGTTTTTATGGTATTTGCCATTCTGGTAATTGCTTGTGGCGATGCTCCTAATAAGGAGGCTACCAATGCACCAAAACCTAAAAGTATGATTGCCGATGAACCTGCTGATGATGGAAAAGGTGTCGGCCAAACTAAAGCTATTACGCTGAATACTCCACTTCTTGCGCCAATGGTTGCTAAAGGAAAAGCCATTTATGAAATGAAATGTGCTGCCTGCCACAAGCTAAGCGACAAAAGGGTGGTTGGCCCTGGATGGAAAGGGATTACCGAAAGACGAAAGCCCGAATGGATTATGAATATGACTACCAACGTGGAGGAAATGCTGGCAAATGACCCTACGGCAAAGGCGCTTTTTAAAGAATGTCTAGTGGCAATGCCTAATCAAAATCTTACGGTGGAAGATGCTCGGAATGTCTTGGAGTTTATTTATGCCAATGATGGGTATGAGGTGACGGAGTTGTAGGTTTCAGTTGGCAGTAAGCAGTAATACAGTTGGCAGTAGGTAGTTTACAGTTTCATTGCTGTCCACGCCAAATTTAAGCGGATTCTTAATCATGTTTCCTATTAGACTGCTAACTGTAATACTCCTAACTAAAAAAATATCATGCAAAAAAAATGGCTAACTATAGCCCTTATCAACCTCTTCATTGCAGCTTGTCTAGGTGCATTAATGCGGTACGCTTTTGTCGAAGAAGTTACTTGGATGAATTATCGACATATCATTCATGCACATTCGCATGTGGCGATGTTGGGTTGGATATACATGGGCTTATATACCTTTCTCATTTATATTTTCCTGCGGGAAGAAAAGCAAAATGCCCTTTTTTATAACAAACTATTTTGGTTGACCCAATTGAGTGTAATTGGAATGTTAATTGCGTTTCCGATTCAAGGTTATGCAGGTTGGTCTATTGCTTTTTCGGTACTACATATTGTCTTTTCCTACATTTTTGTTTATCGCTTTTGGAAGGATTTAGGAAAACAAACAGAGCAGCTTATTTATTCCAGACTATTTGTTAAAACCGCCTTATTATTTATGCTGTTATCTACTATTGCTTTATGGGGAATGGGACCGATAATGGCAAAAGGTATGAAAGGATCCGCTTTATATCATGGAGCGATTCAGTTCTACTTACATTTTCAATTTAACGGTTGGTTTATCTTTGGTTTATTGGCATTGTTTTTTAAACTTTTAGAAAATGCTCAAATCACTTTACCAAAACAGACGACTACTTTCTTTTGGTTATTGACTAGTTCCTGTTTGTTGACTTATATTTTAGCGGTTACTTGGTCAAACCCTTTACCTATTTTGTTTTATATTAATAGTGTAGGTGTACTTTTACAATTTGCTGCATTGATTGTCTTTTTAAGGATAATCAAATCTTTATGGGGCGAAATAAAACAACTTTCAACCAAATGGATTAATCTATTATTTGGGATTGCTTTTATAAGTTTTGTCTTGAAAATATTGATTCAAACCGCCGTTGTTATTCCGTATATTGCTACCATTGGTTACACGATTCGGAATTATGTAGTTGGGTTTCTACATTTATTATTATTGGGTTTGGTCACTTCTTTTTTGGTGGGATTAGGAACAAAGTATGGGTTTCTAATCCCTCAATCTCGCAGCGCTAAAATAGGTATCTTTCTATTTCTAATGGGCTGGATTTTTACAGAGATATTATTGTTTTTACAAGGCACTATGTTTTGGGGCGCTATGGGATTTATGCCTTATTATTATGCCTTATTATTTGGTTGTTCTATGTTATTACCTATTGGTATATTTTTTATTTTGATGTCAAGACAGACGATGGAATAAGTGTATTTACTTTCCCTTTTTGGGCTACTGATATCAAATCTACTTTTTTTGTCCTACCCCTTAATTCAAATGTTCCTAAATCTTTTAATTCATACTCATTGTTTAGGGGTAGTGTGTCTAATAAAGAACGGGAAATAATAAATTTACTACCCAAAGAATTGCATAGTTCTTGGATACGAGCTGCGATATTAAGGACTTCTCCAGAATGGGTGATTTCTTTTTTTATGATACCAATTTCTCCTGTCATTACTTTGCCATAATGCATTCCTGCTTTGAATTCAGGAACGACACCAAATTGTTCCTCATAATGGGAAGCGTAGTCTTGGATAGTTTTACAAATATCAAAAAAACATTGGATACAATTCGAATTATCAGTTCCATTGTTCATTGTCCAAGAGATGACCACTTCGTCACCTACGTATTGATAAATTTCTCCTTTATTTTTAACAATAGGATAAGTGATATCCGCAAAAAAACGATTGAGCAAATTATAAAAATGAGCATGTCCAATTCTCTCAGCAATAGAAGTAGAAGATTTAATGTCTAGAAACATGAAAATACGGGTTTGTTCTTTTGGTACTCTATATTCTCCTGTTATTAATTGCCACAAAATGCCTTGTCCCATTTTTTCATTAATTTGTACTAGAAAAATCATTATCAAGACGGGGATAATTATCATAATCAGCGTATAAAAAATACCAGAACTGGCCAGGTAATTCTTCGATTTTTCTATTACTTCAAAATCTAATGGATTTTTACCTAACAGCAAACAATGATAGAAGATAGTAAAAGAAATAGTTAAACCAAATGCAAAAACACCATAAATTAGAAACTTGAAGATAATGCTACGTCCGTAAGATAATTGTTTAAATTTCTTGGAAAAATAAAAAACTTCTAGGCTACTAAAAAAAATACCACTTATGAGTGCGGAAAGAACAGCGGTTAATAACTCGACAAATAAATGATAATTCGGAATGATTGCATTGATATTTTCCAAACCTTTGACATGACCCAAAAAAAGATTAATTAAAAGGGTGGTATGGATAGTGTAGAGGAGAAAAAGAATGGTTAACCAAGAGACTTGTTTCCATTCTCTTATTTGGGTAGTTTTTAAGAGTGACCTCATAATTTAGGAGGTTTTTGGGAGATAATTTTTGAAAGTTACAAATAAATTATCATTTATTATAATTTATTTGGGCTTTGTAAAATGTTTTTATGAATCTTTATTGATTTGATTTATTCATAAATTACATCAATTCCTACTAAACAAACGTGGCATTTTTTAAACACTTATCTTTAATAAGCATGGCAGTAGTATATGACGAATATTACCAGACAGAAAACCTATTTGGAGCGCCTTATCCCGAATTAATTTCCTTCTTATCCAATTATCCAACAAGGGGTAAATTGTTAGACGTCGGTTGTGGTCAAGGTCGGGATGCTATTCCAATAGCTCGTTTAGGATTTGATGTTACCGGTATAGATAATTCTAAAGTAGGTATTGAACAAATGAAACAACTATCCTATCGGGAAAATTTAAATGTACTTGGAATTGTAGGCGATATTTATGCCTATAATGTCTTTAAGGATTTTGACTTTATTCTCTTAGATAGCATGTTCCATTTTTTAAAAAAAGATAGAAAGAAGGAAACCAGTTTTATCAAAAAAATAATTAGGGATTCAAAGATTGGAGCAATAATTATTTTTTGCATTCAAAATACAGGTAATAAAGTGAAAATATTAAATGGAACGATTGATTTTTATACAAAAATTAGAAGGCTTTTGGAAAAAGATTTAGTGTATGAATACAAGGATAAACAAACAGGACATTCTTCAAAGACCAATTATAAAATGATTGTAATTTCAAAGCATTGAAAAATTTTAACTAGTTGGAAATGCCCTTGGTGATTTTTGTCACCTCTCTCAGGTGTCAAAAGTCACCCCTAGCATCAAATATTAATACCATCTTGCAGCATATTATTTTATTAACAGAAATTAAATACCACGCAAATGATAAAGCTGCAAATACTAGGTGTGAATGGGCATAAATCGACTAATGTACTGATAAGCAATACCATAGCAGCCATAAAGGCATTAGGACTGATTGTAAAATTAGAAGAAGTCAATGATATTGACCAGTTTATTAAATATGATTTATTGGGTATTCCTGCCTTAACTATCAACGGCCAATTAGCTTGCCAGCAAACAGTACCTAAAATAGAAGATTTAGTCGGTATGTTAAGTCCTTTGAGTGCGCCTGTTAAATTGCAAGCTTAAATTATCATTGATTCTTAAAAAGATGTTATGAATTTGGCAGATTTTCGCAATGATTTTTTGAAAGATAATTTAGAATTCCAAGACCTAGCTAAAAATCCTTTTATCCAATTTGAAAATTGGTTTCAAGCCACCCTATCTGCTAAAATCAGCGAACCCAATGCGATGAGTATTGCCACCGTTGCAGCGGACGGGCAGCCGTCTTTAAGAACGGTTTTATTAAAATATTTTGATGAACAAGGGTTGGTGTTTTTTACGAATTATGAAAGTCGAAAAGCTAAAGAAATCAAAGAAAACCCTAAAGTTGCTATTTTGTTTTTTTGGAAAGAAATGGAACGGCAAGTCAAAATTTGTGGGCATACGGAAAAAATCACCCAATTGGAAACGCTGAAGTATTTCATGTCTCGGCCAAGAGATAGCCAGCTTGGTGCTTGGGTGTCGGAACAAAGTAAAGTGGTCAGTACCAAAGCTTTATTACTCCAAAAAATGGCTGCGATGCGAGATAAATTTCAGAATGGGGCAATTCCTGTTCCTGATTTTTGGGGAGGTTATCGAGTGGTACCTCATAGTTTTGAATTTTGGCAAGGTGGTGCGAATCGGTTACATGACCGATTTTTATATTCCTTGGACACCGAAAATAATTGGAAAATTGACCGCTTATCCCCCTGAAAAATAGCGAAGAGAAAAGAGACTTGATTCGTAATTAAACCAAACTTTACCTCTCCTCTTCACGGGCTATTTTATTTTTGTATGATTTCAATCGGACTCAAAATAATCTAATCAACTACTACTTGAATTCAACAAGAATACGACAATATTATTCGGGATGATTGGGTCTCTTCTTGTAGCAAAATGAAACCCCAAAGACTCCCATATTAAGATAAATTCCAAATACTTTTTTTCTTCAGAGAAAACAAATTTTCTTATTTTCATCTTGTTTTTATTTTGAGATTTATTCACAACCCAAATCTTGCTTAGATTGTGTATCATTATTAGGAAAACAATTTCCAGATAACACACTAGTTGGCACATACCTATCCATTTCTTCATCATATAAACCATTTCGAAGAAAATCAATTAACTGAGCTTTTTCCTCCTCCGTTAACTCAATTGGACGGAAAGAAGGAGACAATCGGTCGTTAGCGACTAAAGGATTTTCAGAAGTAGCTTTTATTTTAAAATCAATCACTTCTTCCAAAGAAGTTTTAGAACTTCCATGAAAAAAGGAGACATACTCCTTCAATTGATATAATTGCGGCACTTTAAAACGATACATATCTGATTCTTTGCCTGTAAACATTCCTCTGCCCAAGATTCTAGGGTCGTCTGGTCCTGTATTCAAACCGCCTAATTCGTACATGTCTTGCGTGCCCAAAGCATGAAAACGCATGGCGCTAAAAGAAGGACCTCTATGGCAAGAATAGCACCTTGCTTTACCAAAAAATAAATTCGCTCCTTTTTTCTGATTATCTGTTAGCGCATTGCCCTTTCCTTTTAAATATTCTTGAAAAGGGGCTTTATTCGTTAATAGGGTTCGCAAATAAGCACTAATGGCAAAACTAGAAGTAGTAGTAGAGTAGCGTTCTTCTTCTGGGAAATCGGGAAATGCTTTATCGTAATAAGGTCGATAGCCATAATCATCCAAAACATGGTCATTTATCTCCATTCGGTGCAATTCAAATGCTTCAATATTCTGCGCCTCTAAGCCTGCATAACCCGTATGGTTTACCTCTGCTACACCTGTCCAATATTCCTCCGTATTTTTGTTAACGCCTCCTGCCCCAAACATACCACTCCAAAGTGTATTCGTGACAAAAGCTGTATTAATCGGATTTAAGGGGCGATTTCCTTGGGCATCTAAATCGGTTTCTTCATAGCCTTCTTGAATCATTCTAAATTCGCCATTATGCCCATAGCCTCCCGCACCGTCTGCAATTCCTTGTTTTCTTCCTGGTAAAAATCCAGCGGTTGGGATATGGCAAGAAGAACAAGAATAAGCCTCATAACAATTATCATTTTGAGGTATTTGAGCCAATCCAGTTTCAAAAAATAACAACTTTCCTAATGCTACCTTTTCGGCAGTCAACGGATTTTGTGGGTCTTGATTCGGAATATTGGCATAGTCGTCCGATTCAGGCATAATGTAATAATCAATATCTCCTGTTTCAGAGCTATTACTAATCGCTTTTTTAAGGGACTCATCAATCGGGTCTTCTTCATGCGGAATAAATTCTTCTCTTGAGTCGTCGCTACAACCCATTAATAAACCAAAAAAGACCATAGCTTGTAGTAATCTTCGCATAGTGTGGTTATGTTTTTGTTGTAAAAAAATAGTTATTTCTAGCCTTTTTGAATTGTATATCTATACTATTTT
>JAFMDF010000394.1 GCA_017857395.1 Bacteroidota bacterium
CTAGATGATAAGGGATTGATTTGGATGGGTACTAAGCAGAATGGATTACAGGTATTAAATCCACAAAATCCAGATGCTGTTTATATTCCAAATATTGCCAATTTACCAAGAACGCCCATTGATAAAATCGTATTTGATAAACAAAAACAGCTTTGGTTAACGACCCAAAAAGGTATTTATTTATATGACCAAGCGGCTAATCGTTTTGAAACTTTTAGTGTTTCTGAAGGGCTGACTAAAAATTTATTCTTCCAACATGGTTTCTTTGAGTTATCAGATTCTGTCATGTTAGCTGGAAATTATAATGGATATTATGTTTTTAATCCCCAAAAACTCACTCGATTACCTGAAAAAAATGAGTTAACCATTACTGAATATAATTTAAAAGGGAAGTCGTATGAAGGAATTGCTAATCAATTAAACCAACTTGACCTAAAACATAATGAAAACTTTTTTGACTTCGCTTTCTCTACTCAATGTTTTTGTGGCGCTGATAAAGTTGGCTTCACCTACAGAATGAAAGGTTTAAATCAAGACTGGGTTACTACTGAATTGGGTAAGCATAGAGCCAATTATACTGCGATTGCTCCTGGTCAATATCAATTTCAGGTACAACGAACCAATTATACTGACACGCTTCGAACTATTGATATTACCATTCATCCACCTTGGTGGAATACTTGGCTGGCTTGGGCAGCTTATGCAGCTATCTTTCTATTCGCTTTTAAACGCTACCAAAAGAATCAGCTAGACAAACAATTACTACAAAAAGAATCCCAACAACTCAAAAAATGGAATGATAACCAAACAAAACTATATGCCAATATCACCCATGAATTTAGAACGCCACTAACTATTGTGATGGGTTTAGCTGGTCAAATTGAACAAGAAACCTTAGATACTAAAGTCGCTCAAAAAGCCCTAAGTATTCAGCATAACGGACAACGGTTTCTATCTTTGATTAATCAGATTTTGGATTTGGAAAAAGCAAAGGAAGGAAAGTTTGAATTAAACATGGTGCAAAAGGAGATAAAAGGCTTGTTGGTATATACACATAAAAATCTCCAACCTCTAGCTACTAACAAACAAGTTAAACTCGTTTCTCAAATTGATTTTGATAGTTTAATCATGGACCATGATGCCGATAAGCTAATCACCATCCTTTCTAATTTATTGGCAAATGCCATTAAATTCACTCCTGAGGATGGCACTATTTTCTACAGAGCTAAAAAGCAGGGCAATAATTTATCTATTGAAGTAGAAGATACAGGAATTGGTATTGACCCTGAATTTCAAAACCGAATCTTTGAACGCTACTTTAATTTGGATTTGCACACAGGTAAAGCAGGTACAGGAATTGGCCTTTCTTTAAGCAATGAACTTGTTCAATTAATGGGCGGCACGATTGAGGTTATAAGTGAAAAAGGAAAAGGTAGCATTTTTAGGGTTATTTTACCTATTTCTCGCAAGGCTACTACTGAAACAACTGCTGCTTCACAAGTACTGCAAAATCCGTCATCCTTTACAAAAACGATTGTTTTACCTACTTCCACAGTAGATGATAAAGACAAACCAATCGTTTTAGTTATTGAAGATAATCTGGAAATCACTAATTTGGTCGCTTCTATTTTAGGCAAACATTATCAAATTCATTTTGCCAAAGATGGACAAGAAGGTATTGAACAAGCGATTAAAATTATTCCTGATTTGGTTATTAGTGATGTAATGATGCCCAAAAAGGATGGCTATGAAGTCTGTGAGACTTTAAAACTTCACGAATTAACCTCTCATATTCCTATTGTCCTACTAACGGCAAAAGTTGAACAAAAGGATAAAATTACGGGTTTAAAAACGGGTGCGGATGATTACTTAACCAAACCTTTTCATCCAGAAGAACTATTTTTACGGGTTAATAATGCGATTCAGACTCGCTCTTTTCTAAAGGAAAGATATGCTAACTTAGAGACTTTTACTGAACGACCAAAATCTAAAAGTCCTATTGAAGGCATTGATTTGGATATGCAAGATGCTTTTGTTAAGAAGCTACTTTGCCTTTTTGAAAAAAACATTTCCAACTCAAACTATTCAAGTGGCTCGATTCATGTTGATTTAGGGTTGAGTAGAACACAGGCTTATCGGAAAATCAAAGCACTAACAAAATTTAGTCCAGGCAATTTTTTAAGATTATATAGACTTAGCAGAGCAAAAGTTTTATTAGATACTACGGATATGAATATAACGGAAGTGGCCTATGAAACTGGTTTCCAAGACTCTTCTTATTTTTCGAGGGCTTTCAAAGAAGCTTTTGACATCACGCCTTCTGTATTTAAAGAGACCACCACTAAAACCGAAAGATAAGGGTAGCCGCTTTTGGAATGGGCAAAAGATAAGCTAGGGAAGTTTTACCTTACCCTAGCCTACTGAACAATACACATATTTCATGTCTATCTTTCATAAGTAGGCTATCCGATTGGTTGGTTCAAAGGTGCAAACTTTTAGCTTTTTTCGCTATAACTGGTTATCCAATTCTAGGATTATTTATCCATTCACTAATTTCAGGTATTCTTTCACTAGGACTGGTTATCCAATCTTAGGATTATTTGTTCATTTTAGGAAAAACTGGCTAATTTAGACTATATTTAAAATCTGTTGAATTACTATTGCAATGTTTCTTCAGAAAAAGATAAGGAATATATTTCCGCACTAAAAAATAGCGTTGCCCCTCAAAAAAATTAGTTCGAATAAATTTGTACTACTTACTCGCATTTTATTCAAGGTCTATCATTTATAGAAAATTCCATCCTTCTACTTTTACCTATAATTATTCTCTAAAGGTGTCTTTTAGATGCTTTTTTTATACCAATTTTTATTAGTTAATACACAAAATCACAACAAAAACTATGAGATTTTCACCAAAACAATTTGCTATTTTAGCAGATTATCATCGGCAAAAGTTAACCCTATCTCCAATTTTCAAAAAACAAATCATTGATTCTACTGAGGCAGAAGACCGAAAAGAATTATTGGATGCATTAAAAACACTTGGGCAAAAAGTCTTTCAAGCAAAACATTTTCATTACGTAGCAACTCCTATTGCGCTTCGACTTATTAATGACCAAACATTAAAAGATAAATTATTTGACTTATCAAAAGAGGTCGAGTCTGAATCTGGTGTCTTACTCATGCCAAAAATAGGTACGAATATAATGAAGTATTTCTGTTACGAATTTGACAATAAGGGCGATACTTGTCATTACAAGATTGCATTCGCTACTCACCGAGGAATTGATGGTTTTATCATAGGGAAATATTTCAACAAAAGCGAGGATAAAATTCAAGATTATTTAAAAGCTACACTTTCAGATGACTTACTCTCTCATAATAATGTCAATATAGAAGAGTTTGCTGGAGGTCTTCGAATGTTAGTTCTATTTAATGTACTCTTTAAACAATATGCTAGTATAGAAACTAAAATCATACAAAAAGGAAAACCCAATATACCTAGAAAAATTACGCTCAATCAAGAAAAATATCTAAATGAAACACCCGTTCCTATCCAAATAATTGATAGCAATTGGTTTACCAATATTATTCGTACAACAGGTTTTACCGTTCGAGGTCATTTTGCATTAAGAGCTTATGGAGAAGGTCGTAAGAAACGTCGGCTGGTTTGGATAGATACTTATCAAAAATCAGGATATGAACGAAAAGCTCGGCGACTACAAGTCTAGCTATTCTATAAAAAACAGCCCACAATATACTCTACCTCCCCATCAATCCGCTCTAAATTAGCATCCAATACCTGATTAAATCGCTCCTCCCCCACCCGATTCAAAACAGGTATTGGGTACTGTGTCAAATCACTTTTATCAGCTAACACCTTCGAGTGAAAAATCTTCTGTTCCGCCTGCTGCTCAAAAGTATCCGACAAAACCCCACAAAACTCTCCTTGGGATAATTGGGCAATCGTCTCTGGTGGAATGAGGTAATCCAAAGTAGTAGATTTACCAATAGTCGTTCCTTTTGAAGAATAAGACAAACTAGCTCTTTGCTGAATCGTTTGTCCTATCATATCCGATACCTTCCTGGCAGTATCTGAAACAACTGCTCCCGTTATTTTATTCCCTACCGTATTAAAAATGGCATTGGCTACCTCTTTACCATAATCTCGCTCTAGCTGAGATAAGTCTTGAAAACTAAGCAAGGTGCTAATCTTATTAGATCTTGCCGTAGCTATCAAATTGTCTAAACCATTGATGTAAATGGTCGGCAACTCATCAATAATTAAGGATAGTGGCACTTGATGTTTTTTATTGATAATTCTGGTAATTGTAGAAGCTAGTAAACCAAAGATTGCCCCATAGCTTTTTTGGGTCTGAGGGTTATTGGCTAAAAATAATAAGGCAGGATGAGCAGGATTATTAATGTCTAGTGCTACATCATCTCCGCTCAATATCCAATATAATTCTTTGGTGGCTAAACGAGATAGCGGAATTCTAGCACTTGCGGTTTGTCCAGATAATTGGTCAGTCGCCTTTTTTTCTAAGGCATCTGCAAAGGGAGATAATAAAGGTTTAAGGTCTTTTTGCTTTTCTAATATGGAAAATAGTTCTGCATCTGAAAGAGCCAATAGGCTAATAACATGAGGAATCGTACAATATTTTCCACCTTCAAAAGAACGCAAAAACCAGATTAATGCAGCGACTAAATTAACCGCTGAAGAAGTAAAAAAGTCCTTTCGTTTGATGTATTCTTTATTGATGTTTAAGAATAAGGACTCCGCACTCGCTAAAGCATCTGCTTGGGTTTGAATCAGTATCGGCGCAATGGGATTCACTCGATGCGAGTTTTGGGGTTCATTAAAATTCACTAGATAAACTTTCGGTGTACGGGCATAACCAGTTTGGTATTTCAATAAATAATTATAGGCGACTTGGGATAAGTCTGGGTATTTAAAATCGTAAACCAACATCGAAAATCCTTTTTGAATATGCTGCTTCATAAACTCTTCTACGATCGTATAAGATTTACCACTTCCTGGTGTTCCTAAAACCATAGTTGCTCGAAATGGATTAACGACATTCAACCAACCATCTTTGGTTTTGATATTGACTGAATAAGGATTTTCTATCTTTTTTTGCGTCTGCTTGAATAATTGGTTTTGTTTGTTGAACTGATCCTTCATTAGATTATGATGGATAATTCTGCGGATATGCAATAAACCCGTTAGCAATAAAAGATAGCCAATAGAAAGAATAGTCAGGTAACTAAACATACCTATTTTATCAGGCAGTATGAGCGCAAAAAATGCCCCAAAGTATAAGCCTAATCCAAGTATTAAAAAAAAGAAAGTCCGCCCAATAGTGACCCTATCTGACTTCATGCCTTTTATACCAATGGCATAAATCATCGCAAAAACTAGGGCTAATAAATGTGGTTTAAAAAAGAAGGCAAAGAGGCCTGTATTAATCACCATCCCCCATAATTTCAGAAATATGGGATGGTCAAATTCGCCAAATTGATAGACGCCATGCAGTATTAAAATGAGTACACTAAAAAGTAGTGCGAGTAATAAGCCTGGTTTTTCCATTGTGTTATTTTCCATAGTTGTTTGTTTTTTTGCCTGCCGCTGGGCAGATGTGTTAGTGAAAATTAGTCATTTATCCTTCGCTCATTTTGTAATTGCCGCTGCTGATATTGCTTTTGTAAATATTCATCTAGCTTATCCTCCGCAAAACCTTTAATCAGTTTTTGTCCAGAAAAATCAGCCTTTTGATATTGTGTTTGATAATCATTAAACTGCCGACTTAGCTGAATGGCTTCTCTTCTAGGTAGGGCTTTTAATTGCTCGTTTAGTGCTGGATTTGTAGACAAAAAATGCGTTTGGTGATTGCGGTAAGTCAGCTCAATGGGTTTTCTTGATTGTAAGTTATTCAGTAGGTTTTGACGTAGTTGTAAATGGTTGGCATCTGGAAAATTCAATTGTTTTTTAGTATGCTCAAAGCTTAGATTAGTATCTAAATCAGCTCCTCCGTAACTGTGATTTTGATAGCTATACTTAATGTCATTTACTTGATTATTATCAATCTTAAATTCAGTATCTATCCCTTTTTCTCGTAGTGCTCTAGCAAAGGTGGTGGCATTTACTTGTGGCGATTTTGCCAATACTTTTTCGATATTGCCTTTTACATATTCCCGCTTTTGCTGATTAAAAGCAAAGGTCTTTTCTAGACTCTTTTTATCCAATCCTACATCCTTGAATAAAGAAGATTTTGCGGATTTGCCTTTTCGATTGCCCCCCTCTTCCACTTTATAGTAAACCAATCCCCTGCCTGTAGACTTGACTCTAGCGGCCGAACCAATCTTTTCTAGTTCTCGATTTAAGGATTTCAGATTGTCTGGTTGCCCATTTTTGATGGCTTTTTGAATATCCCCAACCAGTTCTCGCTTTAGCTGAAGGCGATTATCAGAGATCGTCAAGCCATGTTTAACCTCCATTTTGTCGGTAATTTCTTTGGATTTTCTTTGCTCAAAAGCATGGGGCAACTTCTTTCTGGTATGAATATCTATCCTACTGGTGAGTATATGCACATGCGGATGAGGCGTATCATGATGCCGATAAAGCACATAAGGCTGTTTAGCATAACCCATTTTTTGTAGGTATTCTTTTGATAATTCAACCATTTTTTCATTGCTCAATTTGGGTTTATCTGCTTGGGCAAAGCTTAAAGAGATATGCAAAGCAGGTTTGGAAACCCTAGAATATTGAAAGCGGTCAAAGTATTTTTGTAGCTCCACAGGATTTGTTTTGCGCAGATGTTGGCTATCCAAAACCTCCGCTTGACCTGCTTTTACCTTTTGTTCATTATAATTGGCGGCAGTATAAAAGCTACCGCTACTATTAAAATTGGCTATCATTTTCGGTATTTTCAATTAGAATATCTTTTACAGTTGCTATTAATTTGATGGCAGAAACCAGCACTAATAGTTCTTCTTTTTTGATTTCCCTCTCCTGCAATTGGTTTAATCGCTTAGCAATTTGATTGATATTAGCGCCAATTTTATTGAGTTCAGGCAATAGTTTTCCTACTATAATTTCCGCTTCGTATTGCTTTTGGCGATAGGCAGAATAGGTTTTATCCAATAATTTAGTGCGAATAAATTCAGATTTATTGGTATAAAAAGAGGCTTTAAATTCTGATTCAATGGTCTCTTTTTCTGTAATAGAAAGTCGAATTTCTGGTAATCTTTCTTTTCTTTTTAGTAGCGTTTTCTTCATAATTTTGTATTTATTTTGATTATTTTACTTTTTCAAATAGTCCCTAAACTATCTCTTTCTAAGCCTTTTTTATCGAAAGAAAAAGGCATTCCGCAGCACCAAACACATAAAAATAATTCACTATCGTACGTGATAAAGTACACCTTGTCACTTTGCGACAAGGCACTATTTCACAGCGTTTTGTAGTTTTTTTGTGTAATGCTACGCTTACCATATTTCCCAGAATTATTTGTCGCAAAGTTTATCCGGCTTTAGTGTTTGGGCATTCGGACATGACGACACTCGGACATGACGACACTCGGACATGACGACACTCGGACATGACGACACTCGAACATGACGACACTCGAACATGACGACACTCGAACATGACGACACTCGAACATGAC
>JAFMDF010000395.1 GCA_017857395.1 Bacteroidota bacterium
ACCGCAAAGTTACAATAAATACTATTTAGAACTTCATGCGTAAACCACTAGTCAAATATTGTTAAATTCATCCGTGGTACAACTTATCCGTGTTATTATTCAACGCAAATTACTCCAATTTCTGCCCTAAAATACCAAAAGTCGCCAAATCCAGCTTTCCGACCCCTCAATTGTACTTTTCTACCCTCGAATTGCATTCATCGCCGAATATACTCAATCCAACCATAGTTATCCCTAATCGGTCGCTTTATTAAAATACACCTTTGATTTCATTGCATCTTTGAATTGTCAATAAAAATTTATCACTTTTAAAAATAAATAGCATGAATACGCAAACAAAAGATTATAGCCTTTTATACTTCACCTTATTAGTCTGCTTTTTGATTTTTACGGTTAAAGCAGTCGGTCAGAATGAAACCATCTTAAACCAAGAGGCAGAAATCAAAGCCAATCAATTACTAAAGCAAACTGTTGATAAAAAAATATTCACAGGCGTTGCCGCAGGAATTTCTATCCAAGAAAATCGAGTTTGGTTGAAAGCAGCAGGACACAGCGATAAGGCAACTAATAAAACAATGGACATTCAAACAATTACTCGAACCGCCTCTATTGCCAAATCAATGACCGCCATTGCAGTTATCCAATTAGTCGAACAGGGATTGCTTGATTTGGATGCACCAATACAAACCTATATTCCAGATTATCCAAAGAAAAAAGCAGGAACTATCACCACTAGACATTTATTATATCAAACTGCTGGGATTCCTAATTATAAATCAATAAAAGAAGTAGAAAACACCAAAGCATTTCCTACTTTATCCGATGCAGTAGATGTCTTCAAAAATAGAGATTTAACCCACCAACCGGGAACTGCTTTTTCCTATGCTACTTATAATTATGTGGTTTTAGGTTTAATTATCGAAAAAGTTTCTGGGGTAACTTATGAAGCGTATATGACCAAAAATATCTGGGAAAAAGCAGGGATGCAGCATACAGGCGTAGAGAAATACAAAAGTCAATATGCCAATAAATCGAGTCTTTACCATAGAAACAAAAAAGGAAAAATAAAATTTGCTAATAAAGCCAATGATTTAAGCAATCGAATTCCTGGCGGTGGTTTTTATAGTTGTGTAGCAGATTTATTACGATTTGGGGAAGCAGTTATTAATAATGAATTGATTAGCGCCGAAAGTTTGCAAATGATGTTAACTAAATCAAACGTTGAAAAAGCAGGAAATCCTTATGGTATGGGCTGGTTTATGTATGGTGAAGCAGGAAATCAAAATGGCTGTTTTGGACATAGTGGCGAACAAACAGGCGTTTCTGCTCAGTTAATGATTATTCCATCAAGAGAAACAGTTGTGGTCGTAATGGCAAATACTTCTGGGTCATGGAAAGAAGCGATACAATTGTCTGTAGAGTTGCTTAATTTGTCCAAAGAAGTAAAGAAAACGGGAGAGTAAAACCGTAGCTTAGACGGCTGGTCTGAGCAGATATGAACATCAGCAAATATATAACGTGTCCGCTGTATTACTCAGACCTGTCTAAGCTACATTAAAACTAAAATCTAAACCATGCCAATCAACGCTTTTTTTGCCATCGTTGCCTTTTATTTAATACTAGATGTTTACACCTATTTTGGTTTAAAATCTTTGTTGAAAAATAAAATAGCAAAAAGATTATTTAGCTTAATTTATCTAGGAATAAGTTGCTGGATATTGCATGCTTTTTATATCCTTTACGGCACAATAAAAGCGTATGTATTTTTCAGAAATGTAGCGTATGCCCCTTATTTAGGTATCGTCTTAACGGCATTGATTTCCAAATTGGTTTTTACGGTTTTAATGCTTTTGCAAGACAGTGTTAGATATATCAAAGGGTTGGTCAAATACACCTTGGATAAAAAACAAGCTTTTACGCCAAAAGACATCGGCAAACATATACCAACTCGTCGTCGATTTTTAACGCTTGGCGCAACGATGATAGCAGGCATTCCATTAAGCACCATGTGGTATGGATTGACAAAAGGCAAGTATAATTTTGTCGTCAATAAAGTGAAATTAGCCTTTACAGACTTACCCGAAGCGTTTGAAGGATTTACGATTGCCCAATTTTCTGATTTACATGCAGGTGGGTTGGATGATAAAGCAGAAGTGCAAAGAGGGCTAGACTTAATTAATCAACAAAATCCAGATTTGATTTTATTTACGGGCGATTTAGTGAATTCGGTTAAAGAAGAAGTCCATCCTTTTATGGAAATGTTGACCAATTTACAAGCCAAACAAGGAAAATATGCGGTTTTAGGCAACCACGATTATCACGGCGCACCATGGGATAATGACCCAAGAGCGAAGGATTATTGGAAAGGATTCAGTCAAACCTATCAAGATATGGGTTTTCAGTTATTGAATAATGAGCAGGTAACGATTGAAAAAGCAGGACAAAATATTCGATTAGTAGGCGTAGAAAATTGGAGTATTCACGATTGGTTTCCACAGAAAGGAGATTTAGATAAAGCTTTGGAGGGTTGCAAAAAGGAAGACTTTTGTGTCTTGATGTCGCATGACCCTATCCATTGGAGCAAAAAAATATTGCCACATGCTAAGCAAATTCATTTGACTTTGAGTGGACATACCCATGGCTCTCAATTTGGGCTAAACTTACCTAATTTTAAATGGAGTCCAGTTCAATATCGCTATAAACATTGGATGGGGTTGTATGAAAAGGCCAATCAGTATTTATATGTGAATCGAGGATTTGGGTATTCTTTGTTTCCTGGGCGGATTGGGATGTGGCCTGAGATTACGGTTTTTGAGTTGACAAAGGCGGTTTAGTTTTTTACCACATAGTTGCATAGTTCATAGAGTACACATAGTTTTTTTGACGAGTATAGTTTAGTTTTTCTCGTAGTCAGTAATCTGGCAAAAATAATCATACAAAGTCCGCCAAGAACCTAACTTTATTATTATTAAATCTCTGCGGACTCTCCGCTCTCTGCGTGCATTATAGAATAGATATTATTTGTTTAAAATGTTAAAATTAACAAAATACTACAAATGTAGTTTTTAAATTACTAGATTTGTAGTATTAAGATAAACCACTCGACTGTTATTATTTAATTTTTAAAAAATCATCAACATGAATACCTTATTGAAAGCGTACTCTTTTATAATAATAATTGGATTTTTAACGATGGGCTGCCAACCTACCAATTCAGCAGTAATTACAAAATCAGCAGAAGACAGGACGTTAAGCGCAGTAGAAAAATTACAACTCAAAAATATTGAACAATTAATTCAAGAACGAGTGACGGAAAATAATATTCCTTCTTTATCGGTTGGTTTGATTAAATATAACAAAATTCTTGCTTATCAAAATGTTGGTACAACTGAAAGAGGTGGCGAGCAAGCAGTCAACGAAAACACGGTATTTCAAATAGCTTCACTAACAAAAACCTTTACTGGATTGATTGCCAAAGAATTGATGATAGAAGAGAAAATAGATGTCAATGCTTCTATTACCACTTACTTACCAACAACCTTAAGCAAAGCAACAATAGAGAAGTTACAACCCATTACTATCCGAGATTTGTTACAGCATAAATCAGGTTTTCCAAGAGATGCAGCACAATCGAATCGGCCTTGGCAATTTTTAGATGGACCGATGGTTGGTGGATATTCAGAAACCGAATTATTGCAAGATTTAGAAGCCATGGAATTAATTCATACCCCAGGCAGTAAAATGGAATATTCTAATCTAGGTTTTGGCACGATGGGCTATATTTTAGAGCGGGTTGCGGGCATTCCCTTACCTGATTTGTACGATAAGTATTTAGTCGATAAATATGGTATGAAGCACTCCACTATAGATTTAGCAAAAGCCAAAGAATATGGCATGGCAACCCCTTATATGAAATGGTGGAGAAGTATTGAAACAAGTCCTTGGGAAATGGGGTATTTGCGTTCAGCTGGTGGTCTTTGCTCAACGGTAGCAGACTTATCTCAGATGATGCTACAGCAAATGAATGCCTACCAAAATTTTGCTATAAATCAACAACAAAGCGCATTAGTATTATCGGAAGATAAAACGGCTTGGGGCAAAAGTGGCTATCCATATTACGGCTATGGCATCATGGAATTTAATAAGGCAATAGATACAACGATGGTCCATATTGGACACGGCGGCGATGTCGATGGTTTTGCAAGTGCTTATATTTTCTTTCCTAAACAACAAGTTGGTATTGTGATGCTGACATCAAGTGGTGGGGAATGGTTTAATCATTTGGAGTGGGCGATTCAAGGAGTATTATTAGATATTCAGCCTAGACAAACAATGGACTTAGCGGCTGCCAATTTTGACCAATTCACAGGTACTTATCAGTTTGCAGATGGGCAAACATTGACGGTTACTCAAGCCGAAAATCATATTATTTCTCAGTCTAAAGAAGGGAAGCCTTATGCTGCTTTTCCTTATGAAGCCAACAAATTTTATTATCCTAATTATCCAGCGGAATTGATTTTTGAAAATGGCCGAGTGCAGAAGGTTGACCCGATGGGAAATAGTTCTTTTGGGGAAAAAATGACAGTTAGTTTAACTGTCAATTAAGTACAAATTAATTTCTTTTACAGTAAGTATATTTTGTTTTATATCTATAAAATTGAATTTTATTGATATTTTGTATCAAAAGACATGAAGCTTAGGACAGAGGGATATAAGTACAAATAGGCTGGCACAACTCTCTGAGTTGTGCCCCATTTTCTTCAACTCAATAGTTACCAGAATTGAGTTTAAAAATGTTAAAATTAAAAATGATACTACAGTTGTAGTTTTTAATTACTACATTTGTAGTATCAAATAAATAAGTTTATAAATTCACCTACGATATGGAAAAAATAAAATTAACTGACTTAGAATTAAAAGTAATAAAAGTACTTTGGGATTTAGAGGAGGCATCTGTTAATCAAATTCAAGCAGCTTTAAAAATAGAACGGGAATTTGCTATTACGACGATTAGTACGGTACTAAAAAGATTAAAGGATAAAAATGCTGTTGACTTTCGTAAAGAAGGGAGGCAATTTATTTACAACACTTTAATTTCAGAAAAAGAGACCCAATCTTCGATGACCAGCAATTTAGTGAATCAATTATTTGAAGGTAAATCTTCGGTATTGGTCAATCATTTATTAGAAGCAGATGCCTTTGAAGCAGAGGAATTAGAACGATTAAAAAAGCTAATTGAGGCCGCACAAAAACGACAAGGTTAAAGAAAATTTATGAAAAACAGGCCTATAATTTTGATACTCCTATTTTTGATTTTAATCTCTTGCAAAGAGCAAGAAGAAGTATATGTCTGTACACCTTGTAATTTATCTTGCGACGAACTAACTTTTTCACAAGCAGGTACTTGTCCTCATTGCAATATGGAACTGGTTAAAAGAAGTAATTTAAAGCAAGAAAAAGAACTCGTAGTTAATCAAATTGATATTCAGGAAGGTTCAGGTGTTTTTCTTATTGAAGGAGGTAAAGGAAAGGAGCAGCGTACTATAAAAGTCTATTATCATAAGCCTGAAAATTTTAACTTTAATTCTAAAGTTTTGATAGTAATTCCTGGAGCAGGAAGAAATGGAGATAGTTATAGAGATGCATGGATAAAAGCATCTGAAAAGTATGGTGTATTAATACTTTCGCTTATGTATCCCGAAGAAAATTATACCTTCGAGGACTATCATTTATGCGGTTTAGTACACGATTTAAATTTAAAAAGTGCTATTGAAAGAGTTGAAGGGGCTAATATTGTAATATTAGATGAAACCAAGTTTACCTATCAAGTTAATGCTAATCGAGAAGAATGGATTTTTGAAGATTTTGATAGGGTTTTTGACCTTGCCATAAAAGCTACTAATTCAAAACAAGTTCAATACGATATATTCGGTCATTCAGCTGGCGGACAAATTTTACATCGGTTTGCGCTATTTCAGCCTAATTCGAAAGTAGATAAAATTTTAGCTTCAAATGCTGGGTTTTATACGTTACCTGATTCTAATACAGCACTCCCTTTTGGAATAAAAAATACTTCTTTAAACCATCAGGACTTGAAAGCTTCTTTTAGTAAAAAATTGATTCTTTTTATCGGCGAACTTGACAATCAAAATGAAACAGGAGGTACCTTATTGCGGTCCATAACAGTTGATAAACAAGGGTTGCATAGACTAGACAGAGCCACTTTTTTTTATAATCAAGCAAAAGATATAGCTCAAGCACAAGGTTTTGATTTTAATTGGAGTTTAAAAATCATTCCTGGCATTGGGCACAATCATAGAAAAATGGGAGCAGCAGCAGGGGAATTATTATACGCAAATCAAAAATAAGAATTGTCAAAGACCCATAAAAATATACTGCAAAGTATATACAATTATAAAATTTAAATAGTTAATACTATGTTTGAAATCATTCAACTGTCCAATATAACTACTTTCGTAGCCTTTGCATTAACGTATTTATTGCATAGCACTATATGGATTTTATTGACATTATCTTTGGTTAAATTTCCTTTATTGAATACCCCTTTATTAAAAAATCACTTATGGAAAGGAGCATTGATTGGCGGATTATGTACCAGTTTAATTATCCATTTTAGTGGAAATGGTTTATTAGAAATTCACTTAGGTCAAGCAAATAATCTTGCAACGGAATCAATACAACAATCCAATGACGATAGGCAAATGGCTGAGGTGACCAAAGATGTTGTTATTCCAACAAAGGAAGACCAACAAATTGCAAAAGCACCATTAATAGTCGATGCAGCACCAACCAACAATAATATTGAAAATACAGCGGAATATATTCCGATTATTCCACTAAAAGTAGCACCACCTGTAGAAGCAACACCAAAAACACAAGCGACTAGCTTTAAAATCATACCTTTTATTCTAACGATTGCCTTTGTATTCTGGTTATTAGGCACTTTATTTTTTATCTTAAAAGAAACGATTCGACATTTTATTTTTATTAAAAAAATTGGCGAACGAACAACCACCAATCACCCAACTGTCATTTATGCTTTGAACAAAATTCGATTGAAATTAACCCAAAAATTACAAATCACCTTAAGTCAATCCGCTATTTTAGAAAGCCCTATTTTAATTCAAAACCAAGAAATTTGTTTACCTGAAAGAGCGATTGATAAATTAAATAAGGAACAAATGGAAGCCATGTTAGCGCACGAAATTGCCCATATCGTGCGCAAGGATTATTATTGGAATTGCTTTTTAGTTGGCTTAGATACTTTCTTCTTTTTTCAACCACTCCATCGCATTGCCATCAAAGAAATTCAAACCACCAACGAGCTACTTTGCGATGAATGGGCAGCCAAAGTGATTGGCAATAATTTAGCTTTAGCTCAATGTTTATTAACCGTAGCGGCTTGGATGAAATCACCAAATAAAACATACCCTTTAGTGGCAGGAATGTCGCTTAAAAAGTCGGAATTATCCGACCGAATTACTTCACTCATAAATTTACCCGACATGAAAAAACAACGTTTTAACACCTTAAAGGTAGGCTTACCTTTTATCGCTTTATTAGTCATGGCTATTTTTATTTTGCCTGGTTTTACTTTTACTAGTGGTTTACGCATGAAGTTCTAAATAGTATTTATTGTAACTTT
>JAFMDF010000073.1 GCA_017857395.1 Bacteroidota bacterium
TCAATGAAATAAATGACATATTTTATTTTTTAATAAGTTTAATTTAGTTCCTTGACTTTTCAACGCAGCTGCTTTTTTTCCATAAAAAGAACTTTTGCTGTCAATTAATTCCATCAATAAATCAATAGCTATTTTGTTTTGTTTATTTTTCGTTTGTGCTAAAGCCAAATACCAAGTCGCATCTTCGGATAACTCCAAATCATCTTTTCGCTTTCTTACTTCTTCTAAATTAGCGATAGCTGTCTCCATATTATTGACTTCTAAATTAGCTAGGCCATATAGAAAAACAGCCTTCGTATTTTGTGATTGGTCCTGGAGATATGTCTTGAAATGCGGGAGGCTCGCTTGATAGTTTTTATCGTTATATTCCTTTAAAGCAGCAGCTAGTTCTTTGGGCAAAGAAACATTATCATAACTTTCAACTCCTTCCCCTCTAGTTTCATCTCCTAATAAAATGGGATAACTTTCAAAATGTTCGCTATATAATCTTTCATTAGCCGTATTATTCCAATAAAAAATGGTAGATATACCTATAAATGGCAATAAGATACCAGCAGCGATTCTAGCAATAAATCGTCTTCGAGTCGTTAAGCTACGTCGATTAATGGTTGTAAATACTTCTTCTTTTAAAGTAGAGACATCCTCTTCGATACTCATCTGGTTGACGGTAGCAAAACTATCTTTGACTTCTGTACATAATTCACAACTGGAAAAATGTACCGTATAGTTGGCTTTATCTTGTGCGCTAATCTCGTTGCCTAAAAAGGCTTTAATCTCTTGTAGCGACAAACATTGGTGGCGAGCATCATTCCGTGGCATCGGTAAAAGTTGTAACTATAAATTAATGTGTGTTCTACCTTATAGTCATCTCTAAAAAAATAATATTTTGAACGATTGTCGGTTAACAATTAGTTAGTTGTCAAAACGTCAATCTTTATTTTTGGTTAGTTTCTTTCGCAAATTATTTTTCGCATGTTGGATATAACTTTTGACTTCATTAGGTGTAAAACCCGTTATTTCCGATATTTCTTTATAACTTTTCTTATCATAATAGAATAATTTAATACACCTTCGATGGTGGTCTTTGAGCGTACTCATCGCTTCTTCCAAAGCTTTTTTAGACGCCGCATCGTCCTCTGCTTCTATTAGACGCAGTAATTGGTCATTTTCCACACTATTTTGTGAATTTCTTTCTATATCACTCCATTCACTTAATTTTTGCGCTTGATTATTGACCTGCCGATGGTAATGTGTACATTCATTTCTTGTGATGGTATGTACCCAATTTCCAAAGGTTTTCACTTCTGTTTTGTGTAAATTCTTTAATACCTTTTCAAAAACTACCATTACTAAATCCTTACTAGCTTCTCTATCTTTAAGATACTTGCGAGCAATGATATATACCTTATCAACGTATCGCTGAAAAAGTTCTGCTACATAAATTTCCTTGCCCGTTTGTTTATACAATTGGATAAGTGATTCATCAGAATGATGTTGGCAGGCATTTTCTCTAGTATGTTTTTTGACCCAAAGCATTAAAGGTATATTCCCATTTTAAGTGTTGAATAGGACAAAGATAAGGAACGTAGGGCAAATAAGTTTGTAAATGTTGATAAATGTTACGGGGTGCGAGTTGCGGGTTGCGGGTTAAATTCAATCAGAATCTAATAATTCTAGTTGAACAACCTAAAATAATTCGTTATAATCAATTTTGAGCTACTTAAACAACTCACATTTGCAACGCCTATAATACACTTTCAGGCTGTCGCATATACTCTTGAAACAATTGAAAATATTTTCCAGTATGCCGACCATCTACGACCGCATGATGTGCTTGTACAGATAAAGGCATCAAGATTTTATCGCCTGCTTCAAAATATTTTCCCCAAGTAATCCTAGGAACAGAATCCGCTGGGGTATAATGCATCGCATGCGAAAAACTGGTAAAGGAGACCCAAGGAATAGCCGATAGAAATAAATAATCATCTCGATGTGCTTCATCTTCCATCGACGGATTAGTCAACATTTCGTCCATTACTTTCAAAGTGTTTTTTAAAAAAGTTGGAAAATTTTCAAAATAATCAACCGTACAAAAACTAAAAACATCTGCTTCCTCCGTATTGACCGTAAAAGATGGATTGACCGCAGCATGTTCTAAAATTTGATTGTCCCGAATTCGCCATCTAAATTCTGGGATTTCATTCGCAACTCTCGCAATAAAATAGACCATAGTCGGCGTAAAAGGATAGTTGTTTTCTTTAATAAAATCTAGAAAACCATTAATTTCCACATTGGCACAAATATTAAAATGGGGGCAATCCATATTTTTAAAAAAGTCAAAATGTTTTTTTCTATGGGGATTTGACAGGTCAATGTATTTAGACATAAGAAATTGGTTTATCTTTACCTTTGAAATATGATTAAATGGGGAATTGATTAAATGAATAAATAAATGCAAGTTGTCGTTTATAGTACCATATTAAAGGACAAAGATAGAATTTACGTCCAAGAATTATTTGATGTTTTACATGAAGCAAATATTAACGCTTATGTATATGAACCCTATTTAAAACAATTACAAGGAAAAATTAATTTTAAAAGGGATGTAGATGAATTTGCAGGGCATGTAGATTTTACGATGGATAAGCGATTTGATTGTGTGATTGCTTTAGGTGGAGATGGAACGATGTTGGCGGCGACCTCAGAAGTAAGAGACAGTAATGTGCCCATCATGGGCATCAACTTAGGTCGATTGGGTTTTTTAGCAAGTATAGAAAAACGCCGAATCAGAGAAGCTATTGACTTATTAAAAAAAGGTCGGTTTACTTTAGATGAAAGATATTTACTGCACCTAGATTCTAATATGCCTTTGTTTGGGGATATGCCTTTTGCCTTAAATGACTGTACGCTTTTGAAACGAGATACGTCTTCGATGATTACCATTCATACGTATATTAATGGTGGTTATCTGAATACTTATTGGGCAGACGGCGTCATTATCGCAACTTCGACCGGTTCAACGGGGTATTCTTTGAGTTGTGGTGGGCCCATTGTTTTTCCAAGGTCTGGAAATTTTGTCATTACCCCCGTAGCGCCTCATAATTTAAATGCTCGTCCCGTCGTTATTTCTGATAATTCGGTCGTGTCCTTTGAGATTGAAGGTCGTGCGGATAATTTTCTCTGTACTTTAGATTCTCGCTTTGAAACCATCACCGCAGCGACTCAATTAGCCATTCGAAAATGTGATTTTACCGTTAAATTAATTGAATTACCCGATACGGATTTTATGAAAACAATTAGAGGAAAGTTATTGTGGGGGAAGGATTCTAGGAATTGATACGAGTTGCGAGTTACGGGTTGCGTGTTGAACCCGTAACTCGCAACCCGCAACTCGAAAACATGAGTAATTTATTTAAAAAGATAGCCATTTTGCCCCTACGGTTCTATCAAGTAGCCATTTCACCATTATTGGGACCGAATTGTCGGTTTACGCCAACTTGTTCCAATTATATGATACAAGCTATTCAAGAATGGGGGGTGTTTAAAGGCATTTATTTAGGCATCAGGCGCATATTTAAATGTCATCCTTGGGGACCGAGTGGGCATGACCCCGTTCCTAGAAAAAAGAAATAATTAACCGAGTTGCGAGTTACGGGTTGCGAGTTGAATTAGTAGTAATGTTTAATAATTGAATGACTCCTATTAATACAGTTTTTTCAATTTTAAACAAAGCTCCTATATCAACTCGCAACCCGCAACCCGCAACCCGCAACTCAATAAAATGCTAAGAAGACCTAGAAGAAATCGTCGTTCTGCTGCCATCCGAGGCATGGTGCAGGAAACCAATTTAACCGTTGACCATTTAGTGTATCCATTATTTGTGATAGATGGAAAAGGCATCAAAGAGGAAATCAAATCCTTGCCAGGTAATTATCGCATGTCTTTAGATAATATTCTATTAGAGGTGGAAGAATGTTTGAAATATGGATTGACCAATTTCATTTTATTTCCTGCCGTCGAAGAACGCTTCAAAGATAAATTGGCGACTTATAGTTACCATCCAGATAATTTCTATTTAACCATAACAGCGGAAATTAAAAAGCGCTTTCCAGAAACTTGCTTGATTTCTGATGTAGCAATGGATCCTTATAGTTCAGATGGACATGATGGCGTCGTGAGAAATGGTAAAATTGTCAACGATGAAACTTTACCGATTTTAGCAAAAATGGCAGTTGCCCAAGCCGCCGCAGGTTTTGATTTAATCGGTCCGTCGGATATGATGGATGGCAGGATACAAGTTATTCGAGAAGCTTTGGATGAAAATGGTTTTTATGAAACGGGTATTATGTCTTATACCGTGAAATATGCTTCCGCTTTTTATGGCCCTTTTAGAGATGCCTTAGATTCTGCGCCAAAAGGAGGGGACAAAAAGACCTATCAGATGAATCCTGCCAATCGAAAAGCTGGCTTAATCGAAGCAGAATTAGATGCCAATGAAGGCGCAGACTTTTTAATGGTCAAACCCGCTTTAAATTACTTGGATGTCATTTATGCCTTGAAGCAGAATTTTGATTTGCCTATCGCCGCTTATCATGTAAGTGGGGAATGTGCGATGTTAACCGCTGCTTGTCAGAATGGTTGGTTGGATTATGAAAAGGCAATGCCAGAGACTTTATTGAGTATTCATCGGGCGGGAGCAGATGTGATTATTACTTATTTTGCTAAGGATTTTGCGAAGATGCAATAATGATTTTCTAATTTCTATACCAAGCCAACTTTACTCCCAATTTCCTATCTTTGCAGACTTATTACAAAAGAACAAACAACAGATTGAATTTTCTACAAAACTATTCATTTGCCAAACTGTTTCGTTCTTGAAAAATTATTAAAATCTAAATATTAAACACATAAAAAAGTAGGGTCTTCACATTCATAGATAGCTGTAAAAAACTAGGTTAAACTATGTGAAACGAAACTATGTGACTATGTGGTAAATAAAAATAAATGAGTACAGCATTCCATAAACTTAAAGTAGTCAACGTTAAAGCAGAAACAGACCAAGCCGTAGCCGTTACTTTAGCCGTTCCAGAAGATTTAGCTTCCACTTTTGAATATATTCCAGGGCAATATTTGACTGTCAAATTTACTATCGATGGCAAGGAAGTCCGTCGAGCATATTCCATGTGTAGTAGCCCTTTAGAGGAAAATATTACGATTGGGGTAAAAAGAGTTGAAAAAGGATTGGTTTCCAACCACATCAACGATAAGGTGAAAGTAGGAACGGAAGTAGAAGTGATGGCACCACAAGGAAATTTCCATACCAAACTAGCGGTAGAAAACCATAAAAATTATTACTTATTTGGTGGCGGAAGTGGGGTTACGCCTTTATTCTCTATTGCAAAAACAGTTGTTGAAAAAGAACCTAAAAGTTCAACTTTCTTGCTGTATGGTAATCAGAATGAAGATACCATCATGTTCAAAGACCAGTTGGAGGCGATAGAAAAAAAATATGAAGGGCAGTTTAAAATGGAGCATATTTTAAGCGAACCGAAATTATACAAACCAAGTGGTTTTGGTAGCGTCTTCAAAAAAGCCAAGCCAAGATGGATGGGCAAAACAGGTTTTGTGAATGCCAAAATCATCAATGAATTTATTGAGGAGAATGCAACGACTGCCAAAGAATCTGAATACTTCCTTTGTGGTCCTGCGCCAATGATGGACATCGTGGAAAAAGTCTTAAATGATAAAGGCATTGACCCGAAGAAAATTCATAGAGAGCATTTTGCTTCGCCAAAATCAGACGACGAAAAAGCAGCGGGTGCAGAAGGCACAACCGCAGGTGCAAAATTAATTGCGACCTTAGAGGGCAAACGAATTGAGTTGGTGATGGATGGTAGCAAAAATATTCTAGATACTCTATTAGAAAACGATTTTGACCCACCTTATTCTTGTACTTCTGGGGCTTGCTCTACCTGTATGGCAAAAGTGGTCAAAGGGTCTGTAGAAATGGATGCTTGTTTCGCCTTAGATGATGATGAAGTAGCGGATGGCTATATTTTAACTTGTCAGGCACATCCAACAACAGATGAAGTAGAAATTAATTTTGATATTTAGTCTAAATCATGGTGATTTTTAAAATCACCATGATTTGGTAAAAACAAGAGAAAATTGCAACACACAGAGATATTTATCAAAGGGGCGAATGGTAATAATTTAAAAAATGTCGATTTAAGGATTCCTAAAAATCAGCTAGTCGTGGTGACAGGTGTTTCTGGGTCTGGCAAATCGTCCATTACCATGGATACTTTATTTGCAGAAGGACAAAGGCGCTATGTAGAAAGTTTATCTTCCTACGCTCGGCAGTTTTTGATGCGGATGAAAAAACCCGAAGTTGATTATATCAAAGGCGTGTGTCCTGCCATTGCAATTGAGCAAAAAACGACGACTCGGAACGCTCGTTCTACCGTTGGGTCGTTGACAGAAATTTATGATTATCTTCGTTTATTATACGCTAGAGTCGGACGGACTTTTTCGCCTGTTTCTGGTGAATTGGTACGTCGGCATCAAGTGTCCGATGTAACGGATTATATCCAATCGTTTGCCGAAGGCGATAAGGTGCAATTATTTATTCCGTTGCAGCAGAAATATGATGACCGTCTACTAGAGCAAGAATTAAATTTATTATTACAGAAAGGATATACGAGGGTTTATTTAGATAAAAAATTGACTAGAGTAGAAGACGTTTTGGAAGGCGACTTGATTGATATAAAAAAGACCGTTGGAGACTATGCCGATGCAGATATTCGGATTCTAATTGACCGTTTTGTGGTTAAAAAAGACGATGAAGAAAATATCAAAAGAATCGGTGATTCCGTACAAGTTGGTTTTTACGAAAGTGAAGGGGAAGCGATAGTTGAAATTATGGGCAAAGAAGAATGTGCCTTTAATAATCGCTTTGAATTAGACGGCATTCTTTTTTTAGACCCTACCCCACATTTATTCAATTATAATAATCCGTTTGGTGCTTGCCCAAAATGTGAAGGCTATGGCAAAACGATGGGGATTGATGAAAACAAAGTAATTTCGCTACAATCTTTATCTGTTTATGAAGAAGCGATTGCTTGTTGGAAAGGAGAAAAAAGTAAACTCTGGTTGGATAAGTTCTTAGATGTAGCGCATTTATTTGATTTTCCTGTCCATACCGCTTACCAAGATTTAACAAAGGAACAACGCAAACTACTTTGGAATGGCAATAAACATTTTAGGGGTATTAATGCCTATTTTGAAGAATTAGAAGAAAAGACTTACAAAATCCAGAATCGAGTGATGTTGGCGCGTTATCGAGGGAAAACCGTATGCCATACTTGTGACGGCGGTAGACTGAGAAAAGAAGCCACTTATGTAAAAATAGGCGGCAAGGACATTACCGAATTAACGAATATTCCGATTAGCGATTTACTCGAATTTTATAACCAACTAAAGCTAAACGAATACGACGAAACGATTGCTAAGCGACTGATTTTAGAAGTCACCAATCGCTTGAATTTCATGATGGAGGTTGGCTTAAACTATTTGAGTCTAGACCGTATTTCTTCTACGCTAAGTGGTGGCGAAACGCAACGCATTAACCTGACTAGAACTTTAGGCAGTAACCTGACCAGTTCCATGTATATTTTGGATGAACCAAGTGTAGGTTTGCACCCAAGAGATACCAATCGCCTAGTAGAAGTCCTGAAAAACCTAAGAGATTTAGGAAATACGGTAGTGGTCGTGGAACATGAAGAGGACGTCATTAAAAATGCCGATTATTTGGTAGACATGGGACCAGAAGCAGGCATTCACGGTGGAGAAGTCGTTTTTGCAGGGCCTTACGAGGATATTTATGAGCAAGCAGCAGATAGTTTGACCGCAAAATATATGAGTAATCGGATGCAGATTCCCGTACCTGCCAGCCGACGAAAAATTTATAACAAACTCGTACTAAAAGGAGCGCAACAACATAATTTAAAAAATGTAACGGTTGATTTCCCTTTGAATACTTTGACGGTGGTGACAGGCGTTTCTGGTTCTGGAAAAACCACTTTGGTCAAACAAATTTTATATCCTGCCTTAAAAAAGCAATTAGATTTACCTCATTCTACTGCACCAGGGCGACACGATAGTTTGGAAGGGGATGTAGGCGTGATTACGCAAATTGAGATGATTAGCCAAAGTCCAATTGGGCGGTCTTCTCGTTCCAACCCAATCACGTATGTCAAGGCTTATGATTCGATTCGGAAATTGATGTCGAGCCAACAATTGTCCTTAATTCGAGGTTATAAACCAGGGCATTTTTCGTTTAATGTAGAAGGCGGTCGTTGCGAAACTTGCAAAGGCGAAGGTGAACAAGTGGTAGAAATGCAGTTCTTAGCCGATGTCCGTTTAGAATGCGAAGAATGCCGTGGCAAAAAATTCCGAGCCGAAGTTTTAGAAGTCAATTATAAAGGCAAAAACATCTTTGAAATTCTAGATTTAAGCATCGAAGAAGCACTCGATTTCTTTGCAGAAAAGAAAGACATTATTACCAAAATAAAACCGTTGTTTGATGTTGGTTTGGGCTATGTTAAATTAGGTCAATCTTCTAGCACCCTTTCTGGCGGCGAAGCCCAACGGGTCAAATTAGCCTCTTTCTTAGGCAAACAAAATAGTAAAGAACATATCTTCTTTATCTTCGATGAACCCACAACTGGTTTGCATTTTCACGACATTCGTAAATTATTAGACGCCTTAAATGCTTTGGTGGAAAAAGGACATTCTGTTCTTGTGGTGGAGCATAATATGGAGGTGATTAAATCAGCGGATTGGGTGGTGGATTTAGGCCCTGAAGGTGGTCGTGAAGGTGGGCATTTGGTTTTTCAAGGGACGCCTGAGGATTTGGCCGAGGTTGCTGGGTCTTATACTGGGGTTTATTTGAAGGAGAAGTTGGGGATGGAGCAGGTTGTTGAAAATTAATTATACTGGAATAGTCCAATCTTAAGCGAGTTTTTTCCTCAGCAAATAAATCTAAAGAGGAAATGATAGGAATAAATAACTTGAATAGATTTTAAAAGCTCATTTATTTCATCTGTTAAAAAAGGTTGGCATTTAAAATCCTCACAGAGGGAATCGAAAATATAAATTAGATTAAACTCAATACTATTTACCTTTAATGTTGAATATTATCAACAAAAGAGACCTTTTTGTTGATAATATTCAACAAAAATATTTAAATCCTAGCCTTATACAAAAAATGGCCTATCGCCTCAATCCACGATAGACCAAAATAATTTATACAAAAAACGTATTGAAACGTTCCAAAATATTTTTTACTTAAAAACCTCCCGCTTAACCGCATCCCCTTCCAATTCCCAACCGTACGTAACCCAATCTTCCTCATAATCAATATCCGATAAAGTAGGCAATAAAAAGTAAGTCTTACCAAGATTTTCAATACGTTCAATCGTAGTTGAAAAAACGGTCTCCGTACTCCATTCAATATCTCTAAAAACTTCAGGTAAAAATTGATTCATTCCCAACAAATAATAACCACCATCCATAGCAGGACCAATCACAAAAGGATACTCATCTAATTTATCAAAAGAGGCTTGGACAATTTCGGGCGTTAAGGAAGCGCAGTCACTACCAATGATGACTACTTTTTCGTGTTTTTTAAAAACGGTGTGAAACGCAGTCGCCATTTTTGCGCCTAAGTCTCCTTCAATTTGTAGGGCTTTATGAAATTTATCGCTTGTCCAATTATCTTTTTTATTAATTTCTTGACTATAAAAAAGGTGGCGAGCAACAGGTAAGGTCTCCGCTATTTTTCGAGTATGCTCCATCAAAGCAATATAAATAGCCAATGCCTTTTCTGCGCCAACTGTTTTAGCGAGTCGAGTTTTCACTTTACCCAATTCGGGATTTTTGATAAAAACAATAAGGGCATTTTTAGCTTTATTTTGCATGTAATGAATATTATTAGAAGTTACTAGCAGTTTGCGATGTTACGATGTTGCTGTGTTGCTGTGTTGCTGTGTTGCGATGTTGCGATGTTGCCGTGTTTGAGTGTAACAAGGCAACACCACAACACCATAATATAAAATGTCGGTAGCAAATTAGTTCGCTACCGACATTTTAGCTATCCTAAAGATAGTATAAAAGTCGTTCAGAATACAGTTCGGCTTAATCTATCCGTAAATCTTCGACATGAATGCCAGGGTATTTTTTAGCATTAAAAATAAAATCCGTGCTTTTATACGCTAAATTAGGTTTGAATTTAGTCACATCCATTGTGTATCTAGCACCATCAACTGCAAAGGCTTTAATGCGCATAATCTGATTTTTCTTTTTATCAATCGTCAAGCGCATTTTTGCATATTCTGAATCTTTATCAATTGGCTTAAATTCAATTTGCTGAATAGCAATCCCTTTTTCATAACCTTCATTGGTCAAGCCATAAATAAAATCTTCTTGCTCATAAATACGCAGTAAATCTTTAGGTGATAAAAAGTCTTCATCCTCCTCTTCAAAATCTTCTACATTATTAATTTGCACTTCGTTATTGCTTTTTAAGTATAACCAAAGCGTTTTGCCATCACTATAAATGGCCTGATTATTCAATTGTAATCTATATTTATCTCCATCTTGTGCTAAATTTCCTGTTTGTATTTCCTCTTCTTCTTCGGGAATTTCAATCGTTAAATTAAAATCTGCTTCCACTGTTTTAAATGCCTCGTATTTATTGCGTAATTTTTCTAAAATGGCTTTAGCTGCAGGGTCAGAAGTTTCTGAGACTTGTGCAAAACTGTTATTAACAAAAAGGAAGGCTAGTAGAAGAACGAATATATTTTTCATAAAAAGAGTTTTAGTAGTTTCTAGATAGACATAACTTGACTATACAATTTGTTGAGCAAAGTTCGCTATAAAAACGCTAATTACGTACTATTTATTCGTTAATGATTATAGCGGGGAAGTTAAAATTTGTTAAAAGAATTTATGAGGTAATGAGCTGATGAGTTTTATAAGTTGATGAGAATGCTTTCTCATTAACCCATTACCTCATTTACTTACCTAGCTTTCCATCTCCATCAATACCCGAAATTCCGCTTCACTAATTATCTCCACTGTCCCTATTTTCTGTGCCTTTTTCAATTTAGAACCAGCTTTTTCGCCTACAACTAAAATATTTAATTTGGAACTAACTGCACTAATGACCTTAGCGCCTCCTTTCTTGGCAATTTCTTGGGCGTCTTTTCGACCCATTGTTTGCAGAGAACCTGTAAATAAAATGGTTTTACCTGCTAAGGGCGCATCTTCGGCAATTTCTAACGGTTTGTCTTCTTCTGTTTGGCGCATATTTACGCCCAATGCCTCCATTTCTTCTAGTAGTGCAATGTTATCGGGATTACTAAAATACTCAATGACATTTTTAGCGACGACTGGACCAATATCTTTAATGTCCATAAAAGTTTCTTCTGTCCAATCTTTTAAATCTAAAACATGCTCAATTTGTTCGGCAATTAATTTAGAGGCTTTTTTACCTAAATGATGGATACTTAAACTATGTAATAATCTATGAATTGGATTTTTCTTAGCCTTCTCAATCGCCTTTTTAATATTTTGAGCAGACTTTTCACCAAAGCCATCTAAAGTCGAAATTTGGTCATAGTCTAGTCGGTAAATATCGGCAATCGTTTTAACCCAACCTTGTTCATAAAATCGCTCTACATAAGATTTGCCAAAACCATCAATATCCATAGCTGGCTTGGAAACATGAAAAGTAATTCGCTCTAATGTTTGTCTACCGCAAACACAATTTGGACAACGCCAAGCTGCTTCTCCTTCTCCCTGAACCAATTCAACGGGCGTATCCGTTTGATTGATTGGGCAAGCGGTTGGATATTCAATAGGAATTTCTGAACCGTCTCTTAAATCAGCCATCGCCTTTACTATATAAGGAATCACATCGCCAGCTCTTTCTACTAAAACCGTATCCCCTAAACGAAGGTCTTTGCTTTTAATAAATTCTTCGTTGTGCAAGGAAACCGAAGACACGGTGACACCTGCTAAATGTACAGGTTCTAATTTTGCCACAGGCGTTACAGACCCAACTTTCCCAACTTGATATTCTACATTTAATAATTTGGTGGTAGCTTGTTTCGCTTTAAATTTAAAAGCAATTGCCCACCTTGGATGATGACTCGTATAACCACATCTTTCTTGGAGTTCTCGACTATTTACTTTGACCACCATACCATCAATCTCATAAGCATAATCCTCTCTTTGTTCCTGCCATTTTAAGCAAAAATCTGTTACTTCTTTGATGTTTTTACAAATTTTCCTTTCAATGGTTGGTACTTTGAAACCTAGTTCGCCTAGTAGATTAATGCTTTCATTATGCGTTTTAAAATTCGCTAAAACATCATCCCCTTCTATTCCTTCCGCAAAACCTAATTGATAAATAAATGCTTCTAAGCCTCTTGTGGAAGATTCTTTAGCACTCTTCATTCTCAATCCTCCTGTTGCCGCATTTCTTGGATTGGCAAAAATAGATAGACCATCCTTTGCTCGCTTTTTATTGACCTTTTCAAAAATATCTTTTCTAATTAAAACTTCTCCTCTCAATTCCGTTTTTTGAATGCCGTATTTAGAAAAATTGGCTTTCATAGGAATGCTTTTCATAGCTCGGGCATTATGCGTCATTTCTTCCCCTTTTTTTCCATTTCCTCTAGTTGCCCCTCTTACTAATCGGTCATTTTCATAAACTAAAGCAATACTACCGCCATCAAATTTTGGTTCAACTACATATTCAATATCGGCGTCTTCCGCTATAGCGGTTAACTTTTTGATTTGTTTATCAAAATCTTTTAAATCTTCTGGATTATAGGAATTACCTAAAGACAACATAGGCGTTAAATGCGCCACAGATTGAGCATTTCCCGTCAAATCATTAGCCACTCTTTGGGTAGGAGAATCAGGAGATAATAAATCCGGGAAAGCATTTTCTAAAGCCTCTAATTTTTTATACAAGGTATCATATTCAAAATCGCTAATCACAGGATCATTCAAAACAGAATAGCGCCACTCGTGATATTGCACGACTTCGCTTAAGGCATTTATTTGGTCGCTTGCCGCTAATTCATTGGTAGCAACGTCCGTAGTTAATAATTCTTTGGAAAGATTGAATAAGGTTTTTTGTTTTTCTTTAGCGAACATAAAAACGGATGGTTTGGTAGAATTTTATCTACGTATTGTTTAAAAAAGGTATGTAGTTTAAGCTATTATCTTACAAAGATACCCTTTTTTGCGAATTAAATATAACTATTTTGCTATAATTTAATTATTTTTTGTGTATTTATCACTTTTTCGCTAGTAGTTTGTAAAAAGTAGATGCCAGTTGCTAATTGGCTCAAATCAATAGGTATTATTTGTTTTCCTGTAGTCGATTGGAACGTTTGTTGGTGAACTATTTGTCCAGTCGCATTGACGATTTTTGTTGCCATTATTCGCTGTTCTTGGCTGATTACCGTGATATACAATTGGTCGGTTACAGGATTCGGGGCAATTTGTAAGTCAACACCAATGGTACTTAAATCGGCAATGCTAGACACGATACTTTCTGCTAATGTTAGTTTTTGAGGAAGTGCAGCCCCATCACCACTAGTCGAACCATTTCGATTGACGCCATTGCCAACTGCATAAAAAGAAATATCCCCATTTCCTGCTGCGGGTGCTTGCCATTGTACCAAAAATTCATTGCTATCACTAACGCCTTTATGTTCGGCATAGACCCGATTAGTATTGGAAGATTCTTCAATTTGTACATTTTCAGAATGGCCCGTTGCTGCCCAACCATTGACATCGCTATTATCCGTATCAAATAAACTCACCATTTGGAAACCATAGCCTAATGCTGCTGGCCCTGCTGCGGAGTCAATGCGCACTTTTGCGGTGTACACTTCATTTGGTGTATAAGCCGTAATTGGATTATTATCGGTATCCAAGATTTCCAAGGATAATAAGACTTGTATATCTCCAGTCGCATGGCAACTTTGGCAAGTTCTTGGGTTATTGCCAATCATTTCGTCGCCTGGTGCGCCTGTATTTCCTCGATTTGAACTACCTGCTCTTCCGCCAGAATTGGACAATGAAATGATGGTGATAAATGCTAGTATAAAAGTGGTGTAGATGATATTCAGTTTCATATTACTAGAGTTGTAGATTAGTGATAAAATATTGGTTGAAATTACTTTTTTAGCAATGAATTTCGCAAATTAAGCCAAATTATTTTGTCGGCTAGGATGCCCGCCTTAAATAAATATTTAGCTTTTTTAAACTGGTAGTAGAGCCTGAAGGCCTTTACTACCAGTAAAAAAGTATATTATTTATTGAATTAAAAGTATCTTTGGCCGACTAAAAATAAGACCAATGACAGACCATAATACAGCTACTCCCTACTGGGAAAATCCTGCCATTTTTAATATCAATCAGGAAAGACCACATGTTCGGGTTGTCCCCTTTCCAGATATGGCTAGTTTTTTAGCCAACGATATAAAAGCATCCTCTTTTTATCAATCTTTGAATGGAAAATGGACCTTTAATTGGGTCGAAAAACCAGCAGAAAGGCCTGTTGATTTTCATCAAACCGATTATGATGCTACTCATTGGGATGCAATAGAAGTACCTGCCCATTGGGAATTAAATGGTTATGGTTATCCTATTTATGTGAATGACCGTTATCCTTTTAAAAAAAATCCGCCTTTTATTCCACATGAATTTAATCCAGTAGGGTCTTATCTCAAAACATTTGAGATACCGTCAAATTGGGAAGAACAAGAAGTATTTATTCAATTTGGTGCCGTTAAATCTGCTAGTTATTATTGGCTAAATGGGGAGTTTTTGGGCTACAATCAGGACTCTAAAACACCCATTGAATTTAACCTTACTAAATTTTTAAAAAAAGGAAAAAATACGATTGCCGTAGCAGTTTATCGTTGGTCAGATGGCGCTTATTTAGAATGTCAAGATTTTTGGCGGATGAGTGGCATGACTCGGGATGTCTTTTTATGGGCTGCTCCGAAGATGCACATTCGAGATTATTTTGTACAAGCAGATTTAACGGAAAATTATCAAGATGGATTGTTTTCTGTAGCTGTTGAATTGAATGATCATTTATCGAATGGGGTTTTAGCGTGTCAATTATTGTCCACGACTGGAGAGGTAACTATTTATGAAGAAGTTATAGTTTTAGATGGTACGACTTCAACCATTCCCTTTCAACAAAAAATCAAACAACCAAAAAAATGGACTGCCGAAACGCCTAATTTATATCAACTAGTACTTACGCTAAAAGATAGTAAAGGGAACACTACGAGTGTCACAGGCTGCAAAGTTGGCTTTAGAAAAATTGAAATCAAAAATGCGCAATTATTAGTGAATGGACAGCCAATTATGATTAAAGGGGTGAATCGCCATGAACATGATGAAATCAAAGGGCAAATTGTAGACGAAGCAAGCATGGTTTTGGATATTCAGTTAATGAAACAGTATAATTTTAATGCGGTGCGCTGTAGTCATTATCCGAATGACGCTCGATGGTATGAACTCTGTGATGAATATGGCTTATATGTGGTGGATGAAGCCAATATTGAAGCGCATGGAATGGGCAAAGTAACCTTTGACTATAATAATACGATTGATTTTATTTCGGATGAAATGGATGGCGATAATTTAGCCAAAGACCCCGTTTGGAAAGCAGCTCATTTAGACCGCACACAGCGAATGTTGGAACGGACGAAGAACCATCCTTCGATTATTATTTGGTCCTTAGGGAATGAAGCGGGAAATGGCGTGAATCTAGAAGCCTGTTATCAATGGGTAAAAGAGCGAGACTCTTCTCGACCTGTGCAATACGAGCAATCCTTGGAGGAGTGGAACACCGATATTATTTGCCCCATGTATCCAAGCCCTAAACACTTAGCTGGATATGCCCAAAAAAATCCTGACCGACCACTCATTATGTGTGAATATGCGCATGCGATGGGCAATAGTGTTGGTAACTTTGTGGAATACTGGGAGATTATCCATAAATATCCTGTTTTGCAAGGCGGATTCATCTGGGATTGGCATGACCAAGGTTTGGTAAAGTATACGGAAGAGGGCGAAAAATACTGGGCTTTTGGTGGAGATTTTGGCCCAGCTGATGTGCCCAGTGATGCTAATTTTTGTTTGAATGGTTTATTATTTCCTGATAGAACGCCTCATCCGCATTTATGGGAAGTCAAAAAAGTCCAGCAAAATATTGGTTTTAAAGCCATTGATATTAACAAAGGAAAAATTGAAATTTTTAACCATTTTGATTTTATTGATTTAAACAATTATCGAGTAGCATGGGAGATTTGGTGTAGTAGTGGAACAGTGCAAAAAGGTATCATTGAAAAATTGGCTATTGCGGCGCAGTCATCTAAGGTCTTTACATTGGCGTATGCTGATTTTAAAAAGCAAGCAAACAAGAAATATTATTTAAATTTAAAGGCTTTTACCAAAGAAAATCGACCGCTTATTCTTGCTAATTATGAAGTGGCTACTGAACAATTCGCCTTTCCTTTTCAGGAGCGGGTTAAAGTTGTAAGCATTATCCCATTAAAAACCGCCAAAAAATTAGATTATAAAGCGACTGCTGAAAAAATACAGTTAAAACATCCTCAATTAGTCGCCACGATTAGTAAAAAAACAGGCTTATTGATTTCTTTAAAGTATGAAGGTAGAGAACTGCTAGAAAGTCCACCTGTTCCCAATTTTTGGCGAGCGCCCGTGGATAATGATTTTGGTTGGGGGATGCCAGAAAAAGCAAAAAAATGGCGGCATGCAGGCGCGAATAGAATTTTGCAATCGGTTAATCTCGTCACTAGGCTTCCCACAAGTATTACCGTTTCTACTTCTTTTGAATTGCCCGATGTACAATCTCATTTTAAATTGGATTATATTTTATCTATAGATGGCACGCTGTTAATAAATGCTCAATTATTACCACCTTTCGAGCATGATTTACCAGAAATTCCTAGAGTAGGATTGCATCTATATTTGAACCGGGAATTGAAAAATATTAACTGGGTAGGTAGAGGGCCTTTTGAAAATTATCCAGACCGAAAAGAGGCAGCGCATATTGGGCGCTATGATAGTACGGTCACCCAAATGTATGAACCCTATATTTCACCCCAAGAAAATGGCAATCGGACAGCCGTAGAAAAGGTTGCTTTTTATGATAAAACAGGAGCGGGTGTATTAATTACAGGAACACCAACATTTAACTTTACCGCTATTCCTTTTAGTCCAGAAGCCTTGACCAGAGAAAAATGGGGTAATTTACACACTTATGACTTGAAAGATACAGGTAAAATTTCGCTTTGCTTAGACCATTTACAGATGGGATTGGGCGGAATAGATTCTTGGTTATCGACGCCTTTGGAGAAGTATCGAATTAAGGCAGATGGATTTAATTTTAGCTTTCTGTTTAAGGGAATTTAACTGGTAGCACAGACTTTAGTCTGTGCTACCAGTTAAAAACTATTAATTCCCACCGTCCTCTTCCTCAATATCATAAATAGTAGGATCCGCCTCTGACCGCTGAACACTCATATCTTCCATTTTATCCATAAAATCAAGCGCCTCATTCCAGAAATCTGTGAAAATGGGTTTTAATTTGGCCCCAACTACTTGCATTTGCCCAGGAAATTCTTTGGTATAATTATAAGTAATAGAGGTGTCTTTAGTGTTTTGGTCAATCATGTGGGACTTATCCGCAAACCATAATAAACTACTATAAACCAAAATAGCACCAGCACCTAGCACGGCACCACCTAAAATCTGATTGATAAAGTTAATATTAGCCGATTTTAATAAACCTTCCAGTCCTCTCGAAATCAATCGAAGTACCACCATCATAATGATAAAAGACAGTAAAAAGCCCGCTATAAACATCAACGGATTGTCGTTTTTAGTAATGTCTTCTAAAAACTTAGTGAAAGCAGGGGCCATCTTAAAAGCCGCTAACAAACCAATCGTAAAGGAAAGAATGGTAAATACGGTTTTAATAATCCCTCGGGAATAACCCATCCAAAAACCAAGGGCAGCAACCAATACAAAGATAATGTCTAAAGTCATGATATTTTTTATTGATGACGAATACATCGTAGGAAACGTCAGGTCTTCATCGTTTTCTCAAGAAGACTTATTCAAATATAAGGACTTCGCTTCAATTTTTCAGTTTATTTAGACGATTGTGGGATTTTTTTAGACAGATAATTGGAGAATGAGAGGAGTAGCGGTTGTGAGTTGTCCGTTGTCGGTTCTCTTTGACCGAGAATTACCGATTTGTTGAACCTGTTTTATTTAGTAAATCTGGATGTTATTGACTTTGGTATAATCGACCAAAACTTACCAGTTCAATTATTTTAAAGTCCATGTCTTTCCATTTAATTTAATAATTTCACTTTGCTTCATAGATTGAAGTACATCCAAAATAAGATGAATCAGTAAAAAAATACGACCTTTGAACTAAAAAGCGATGTTCGTTTTTCTCCTACAATATTTGACAATGCTTTTGACTTCAAAGAACAATTAAATAATGCGGCTAAGGCTATGATTGTCCCCGATTATTATACGTCACCCTAATTTAAAACGAAGCAAAATCAATTAAATCCAATCATTTATCAAAATAGAAATAATGGAAAAATTTGAAACAATTACACTAACCAAAACAGACAAGATTGCCACCATTACTTTAAATCGCCCAAACGCAGCCAATGGAATCAATCCAACTTTAGCGAGCGAATTTGCCGCCGCCGCTTTGGATTGTGATCAAGACGATTCGATTTGTTGCGTCCTTTTAAATGCGAATGGCAAGTTTTTTTGTGCAGGTGGCGATTTAAAAGCAGTTGGTGGAGACCCATCTAAAGCGGCAGTCAAAATCAAAGGTATGGCAGATAATTTGCATCGAGCCACTTCTTCTTTGGCGCGAATGAAGAAACCTTTTATTGTTGCAGTCAATGGCATGGCGGCAGGGGCAGGCTTCAGTATTGCCATTACAGGTGATTTTGTGATTGCAGCGGAATCCGCCAAATTTACGATGGCTTATACTGCCGCAGGATTGAGCCCAGATGGTAGTTCTACTTATTATTTGCCTCGTTTAGTAGGTATGCGAAAAGCAATGGATTTGATGATTACCAATCGACGGTTATCCGCTCAAGAAGCAGAAAGTTGGGGCTTGATTAATCAAGTAGTACCCGATGACGCTTTGCAAGCTACAGCGATGACTTTAGCACAAAAATTAGCGAATGGACCAACAGATGCTTTTGGCATCGTTAAAAAATTATTGCTTTGCAGTTTTGATAATAGCTTAGAAACTCAGATGGAATTGGAAGGACGAGCTATTTCTGAGCGGGCAGGTTCTGCTAATGGGCAAGAGGGCGTTTTAGCATTTTTGGAGAAGCGGAAACCTAAGTTTTCTTAAGTTAAAAAATATAATCTATTCAACCTTCTGATAAAAAGTGAGAGCGGTTTCTTTTTTTGAAAGCGAAATGGTAATACGGATTGTCAATCCGCCCTGAAAATAAAGATTTGATGCGAATTGATACTCCATATTACAGCTATCCTACAAAAAGACTTATAGTACTTATGTGTTAAAATATTACCGCCTATTATTTAACCCAAGTTGCGGACAACTGGTATAAAAACCTTTGACCCGAAAGCCTAAAGGCCTTTTACGACCAGTTTATTTCAGTTCTCCGCAACTTGAATTATTTTAACAGAAAACCAGCAAGAGAGGAGACAACCTTCTCCATGAATTATTGTTTATTTAATTCATTTGCTTTTGATGATAATCATCTGGTTAACTACCTTTTTTATGGACGGTTAAAGCAATTTGGGATAAAGGGTCGGATATAATTATTCGGACAATGATTACTGAATTGTTTTATTGCTATAGTATAGTATAGTATAGTATATCAATTTTTTATGATAACAATAAAATAATTTTAACAATACAACAATTATGTTCGACCCCTTAACTATTATTTTATAGAATTATGCGCAAAAAATAAACTGTGAGTCAGCAAATTACGACCATTACTTTTTTTCGTTATGCAGGGTTTAAAAATAAATTTTGGGCGTTTCAAATGATGCAATTTGCTCATGGGTCTTTAGCTAAAACGGAAGGACTTTCTTTTTATAAATTAATGGGTAGTGGAAAAGGCTTAGGGTTTAACCCTTTACCCGATTGGTCGGTTTATAGTTTACTGCAAATTTGGAAAAATGAAGCTGCTGCCAATGCTTTTTTTAAGGATGCCCCACTTATTAGAAAATACAAGGCGCATACCGTAGAACAATGGACGCTTTACATGAAGAATATAGCTGCTCATGGTAAATGGTCTGGTGGAAATCCATTTGAAAAGAGTACGACCTTAGATAAAAAAAATTTACCTATTGCCGTTATTACGCGCGCTACTATTAAGGTTCGTCAATTAGCCACGTTTTGGAAATATGTGCCCACTTCTGAAAAACCCTTAAGTCAAAACGAGGGATTAATTTATACTAAAGGCATTGGTGAAATTCCTGTCATACAAATGGCTACTTTTAGTTTGTGGAAAGATTTAGCTAGTGTGAAAAAATTCGCTTATGAAAGTAAAGAACATCAGGCAGCTATTCAAAAAACGAAAGCACTAAAATGGTATAAAGAAGAATTATTTGCTCGTTTTCAACCTTATAAATCCATTGGCAAATGGGAAGGAAAGGATTTAATAATGATGAATGATGAACGATAAATTTCAAATAGGACTTCCAAACGTGATCGGTCAACATCTGGTACATTGTTCCTTTACAAACTAGGCTTGGCAATCGCCGTCATAATACCTAATGAACGTCTTTTTTCCGCCCAACTAGTAGGCATAAATCCAATCATACCAACCACAAATCCAAAAAATTCTTCTTCCATATTTTTATTCCACTCAATTCCTTTTTGCTCCATTTGACTCATCCAATATAAGACATAAGGGTCTAGTGTACCGTAGGTCAAGACTTCTTGTGCTTCCCAACCACTATTTTTTAGAAGTAATCGAATATTTTCTGGAGAGAATAAGGAGGTATGTCTCGGCGTGTGCCAACCCGCCCAATGCTGGCCATACTTTTTTCTACTTTCGGACGCAAAATTGGGGATTTCAATAATTAAAGTCGTCTCTTTTTTAGCCCTTTTTCTAAGGGTCTTTAAATTTTTAATTGGTTCATAATCATGCTCTAAATAATGCCACATCGTGATAACATCTGGTGCTGTATTTTCTGGAATAGCGGTCACTTCCCCTACTAATAAACCTAAGTTATCAAACTGTCCATTACTATTTTTCCAACCTGCATCCGTAAAGTCAATACCAATTCCCTGACAAGTATATTTCTCTACGCACTTTTGCAAAAAAGTAGGATTCCCACAGCCCACATCTAGCACTTTTGTCTCGGTCGTTAACGGGTGAAATTGATGCACCAATTCTGCCCTCTTCGCATCTGTTTTTTGTTGACTTCCTGCTACCAGTTTTTCATATTTTCCCCATGCTTTTGGTCCACGATACGGTAGGTAATAGTCCGTATAATAATCCATTAAATCTTGGGGTAACACTCTTGGGTTTAAAAAGACCAATTGGCATTTTTCGCATTGGTCAAAATTGAATTGGTCTTCAGAAGGATGCATTTGTGCCTTGGTCTGAATAAACGAACTAAATTGTTTTGATTGACAGACTGGACATGCCGTTAGTTGTTGCATTAAATAAGATAGGTTAATGGATTCGAATACCCAAAAAATGATAGATTACTGCTTTTAAAAAATGACCCGCATCTAAGGAATTCATAATGCGCAATTCTTCCAGTATACTTGTTTCATCGTCCAGAAACTTAAAAATTTGCTGGATGTCATTTCGTTCGTACATTTGCGTATAAAGCGTCTCTGCCCAATCATTATGGTTGGTTAACACATCTAAATATAAGGTATCAATGAGTCTATATTTTTGCTTCACTAAGCCAGTCGAAGGATTTTGTTGTTGCTTTAGATTCTCGATTATTTTTTGAGAACCTCTCTCAATATTTTTAAAGGCATAACCCGTGGATGCCTTGACCTGTGCCCCTGCCGTTCCAATTTTAGTAATTCCTTTTTTATCCGCCTTTTCAAAAGGGTAATTAGTCATTGGGATGACGCCATATTCTACTTTCGCAATACTATACTGCTCGATTTTTAATTCCTCTTTTAGATACTTCGTCAATAATTCATCGTAGGCATCATAGGGAATTAATTCAGGCGTAAATAAGGTAAATTCTACAATCGCCGAAGTTGGTGTTAGCGGTAAAAGATAAGTAAAACTAGCGGTATCCTGCCATTTGATAGAAAAGTCCATCATCACAAAAGAAGACGTATCGAAAACTGGTTTTTCTGTTTCGACTAACCAGCCTTTGAAATGTTGTAAGATTCGATAATAGTTGTCTTTGCCTTCCTTAAATTTTCGGTCAATTCGACTATCAAAAACTTGTTTGGCTTGGTATTGATTAGTGGTTCCTTGAATCAATACAATAGCTCCTGATTCGACCGCCTGAACCTCCTCTTTTATCCACGTAAAATTACTAGCCTTCGCTATTTTTGTTTTCCCATCCTTATAAAATTCTAGCGCTTGTAAAGTTTTATAAGTATAGGGTTTTAGCTCTAATTCAATCGTTTTTTCTCTAGTTTTAAATACTCCTTTATCCCAACTTTGCGTAATAAGATGGTCCCACTTCCCCTCGCCTTTTTCCCAAAACGACCACGTTTTGTCATCTGTTTCTTTAGCATCCTTATCTAATATCAATACTTTTTTATCTACAAACCATTCGTCCGTTAACATAGCTTGCGCTAAGTGTAGGCCTCCTGCCCCTGCTCCAATTATTGCATAATCATAAACCATTATAAAAATAAAAATAGGTGAAAAAGATAAATTGACAGCCATATAAATTAGCACAAAATCTAGCATCTCCTTTCATCTTTGCCCCCTGAAAGATACTGTGCAAGATAGCTGCAATGGCAAACCAAGCGATATAATTTCTCAACGGTGCTAGGCCATCTGTAAAAGTCCAAAAATCAAAAACTGGAGCAGAATGTTCCATCAAAAAATCCAATAAAACCATCAGAAATGCTCCCAAAAATACTTTGCCTATTCTAGGAATCGTAAACTCACTAGCAATCTCTCCTGTAATTATAACTAAAACTGCCCAATTGATGCCAATCAGTAACGGAACACCGTCTATTTTAGGGCCTAAATTTTGCCCATATTCATAAGCGCCAAACAAAAAATCATGATGGACGCCTATCCATTCAACTAGCATTCCTGCTAAAAAAAATAGAATAGTTAATCCAATGTTTTTTAAGGAATTAAGCGGAAAAATAGCTATCAATAGGCAGAATGCCAGACTTAAATTAAGCGGTGTTTTGGGTATGAAAAAATCAAAAAAACCAATAGAAACCCCAATGATTGCCGTCAAATGAAATAACCATATTGTCTGAATCGCTAATAACTGCGCATCAAATTTATGTCTAAACGCTTTTAATGGTACTACTAAATTCATGCTTTTGCTATTAAATCACTAACAATTTTTGCCGATAATAAACATAAAGGAATGCCTCCTCCAGGATGGACAGAACCACCACAGAAATACAGATTTTTCATTTTGTTAGAAAAATTTGAATGCCGTAGAAAAGCAGCAAATTTAGAGTTACTGGCTGCACCATATAATGCGCCTCGATGAGAACTAGTTTTGTTTTCAATGCCTACAGGATCTAATATTTCTTCAATTTCTATCAGGGATTCAATATCTACTTTTAAAAGCCGAGTCAATTTATCGAGAATATTTTTTCTAGCTACTTTTTTAAGTGCTTCCCAGTCTTGTCCAAAATTGCCTGGTGCATTAATCATTACAAACCAATTTTCACAACCATCGGGTGCATCTTCCGCCTGTTCTTTGCTGGTTATATTGATATAAACGGTCGGGTCATTTCCTAGTTCCTTTTTTTCAAAAATCTGTTGGAATTCTGCTTCGTAGTTGTCACTAAAAAAGATATTGTGTAAATCTAATTCCCGAAACTGCCGCTTAATACCCCAGTAAAAAATTAAAGCGGAACTAGACCTTTCTTGTTTTAAAATGCTAGTTGGTTGTTTTTCTGTTTTCAACAATTGCTGATACGTTGAAAAGATATCCATATTGGAGACAATTATATCTGCCTCCTGTCTTCCTTTTGCCGTTTGAATACCTGTTGCTTGCCGCCCCTTCCGAATTATTTTTTCAACAGGTGTATTTAAATGAAACTGAACGCCTTTCGATTTTGCTAGTCGATATAGACTCTGCCCAATTTCATGCATGCCTCCTTTTGGAAAAAAAGTCCCAAAGTGCATTTCCAAATGTGGAATCATAGACATAATCCCAGGGGTCTTATAAGGCGAAGAACCGTTATAAGTAGCGTACCGGTTGAATAACTGAATTAAATGAGGACTTGAAAAATAATTTTGATTGACTTTGTTTAAAGATGTATGCACATCTAGCTTATAGCTTTGAATCAATGATTTAAGGATGTCTTTTGAAAAATACGTTCCCCACTTATGTAGTGATTTCTCTAAAAAAATACCTGCTGTTAAATCGTATTTTTCTTTACTATTGGCTAAGTATTTTTCGATTTTTTGTGGTGGGGTATTAAATGTTTGAGCAGCATCTTTAATAAATTGTTTTTGATTCGCAGGAACGATAAAGGTGGTCTGGTCCTCCCAAAAATAAGTACAAACGGTTTCTTTCTTTTTGTATTGAAAATATTCTGTAGGTACTAAATCGTATAATTCAAATAATTCATCTACTAAGTGAGGCATGGTAAACAAGGACGGCCCTGTGTCCCAACGATATCCCGCTTGTTGAAGAATGTGCAGCTTGCCACCGACATAATCATTTGCCTCAAAAACGCTTGTTTCATAGCCTTTTCGCTGAAGTCTAATTGATGCCGCTAATCCAGCAATACCTCCTCCAATAATTATCGCTTTTTTTTTCAAATTTTAGCCGATTTATAGGTCGATTTAATATCGAAGGAGTAACAGAAAGTGTAGCGTTTTGTTTAGCGGAACATCAGTTAATAAATGTTAGGTCGTTAATTTATAAAATAAAAGGTACTGTTTATTTAGGGAGCAAGAAAAATATAATCTATCGAATCTAGGTCACTTCAATTAGGGTTATTTACAACAAATACTCAATAATCCGTTCTTCAAAATTAAACGGCTTCAATTCTGCCAACCCTAATTCGTCAACAGCCAATTGAATGAATTCTTTTTCTGTTAAGTTAGTGACTCCTTTCTGTTTTGCATAATAATGCCCCGCAGCCAATATCGCTTCTAGTGGAATTAAGCCAATCAATTCAGAACCTGTTATTTTTGCACCATATTTTTTAGCAGCTATTTTACAAGCTTCGTATGCTTGATGAATACCCGTTATTTTAAAATTAGTCAGGTTCATGGATACCTGTGTTTTGCCATATTCTTCGATATACCAGCCAATGGCCTTTAAAGATTTACATTGCCCATGCTTCCGTACTTTCTCCCCATTTGCTTTTTTAATCAATTGCCCACTTTCTCTAACGGTTCTAGCTATTTGAGTCGCAATGTCTACAGATGTTGTATCTAAATTAACATTATAGGCAATTAAGAAATCTCTAGCGCCTAAAACAGTTGCGCCTGTTTTTGCATTAAAGAATTGTCCAAAATCGGGTCGCCAATCAGGAGATTCCATCTTTTTGGCTAAACCTTCATATTCTCCCGAACGAATCGTGGCTAAGTTTTTTCGATTAGGCGTTTTCGCAGAATGTTCGTACAAATAAATCGGTATGTCTAATTCGCCTGCTATTCTTTCTCCTAATTGTATGGCATATTCCTTTACCTCTTCCATCGTAATGTTAGCAATAGGTACTAAGGGACAAACATCGGTGGCACCAATTCTTGGATGTTCTCCTTTTTGAGTGCGCATATCAATTAGTTCTCCTGCTACTTTGATGGCTTGAAAAGCAGCTTCAATGACCTTTTGAGGTTCGCCAGCAAAAGTAAAAACGGTTCGATTAGCTGCTTCTCCACGGTCAATATGTAATAATTTGACCCCTGAAATATGTTTAATCGCTGTAGCAATTGCAGTTAAGGTGTTAGCATTTTTTCCTTCGCTAAAATTTGGAATACATTCAATAATTTGTTTTTTACGCATAGAATTGACCCTCAACTGTTTAGGTTTTTACCAAATAAAATTTCTTAATATTATATTATATTTTACAAAAACATATATAATTTGGCACTCATTTTGGAATAGAGTTTAGTATAATTTGATATTGATTACAACAAAAAACTACTACTTATTACTATCCAATAAATAATCGTTCTTCATTAGTTTACTATCTCTTCATTGGGAAATTCATGTTATTTTCCATCTCAAAAAAGAAAACGTTTTATCCATAAACAATTTTACTGGACTTTAGTAAAAGGGTTAATGTATTGATAAGATTTATACTTCAGTTTTCCTATTAACATAAACATACAGAGAAAAACTACATGACTTAAGTCTCGGGGTGTAAGGTACTTCGAGACTTTTTTTTGTAAATACTCAACTTCAACTTCAAAAACTAGCCTCACTCTTGAGATTTATCGCCTATTATTGACTGACTACTGGCGCTCTATCAAACCCCAATGCCTTCCTCATTTTATGATAAATATCCGTATTTTCATAAATACCGCTAAATAATTCCGAACCCGGACCATAAGCAAAAACAGGCACCATTGTACCCGTATGATAGCTACTCGTAAATGCTCCTTGAATAGAATCCATTCTTGATTTTGGATTAATCGCAAAACCGCCTGTTTCATGGTCAGCGGTAATAATTACTAAGGTTTCTTTATCTTTTTTAGCAAAATCTAGCATTTTCCCAATCGCTTTATCGAAATCTATTACCTCTGAAGTAATATACTTTGTATCATTTGCATGTCCTCCCCAATCAATTTGAGAACCTTCAATCATTAAGAAAAATCCTTGCTTTTTATGGCTGTTTAAAAAATTAGCTGCAATTATGCTCGCTTTAGGTAAATAATCTCTACCAGTTGCTTCTGGAATGGGCGAATCATTGGATGTAAAATAAGCTAGTTTTTTGGTATTTGCTAAATTGACATCTTCTAATTCTTCGTGCGTCAAACTAGAAACAGTAAATCCTTTTCGTTCCAGTTTGGGAATAAGGCTTTTTTCATCGTGTCTTTGCTCATTAAAAAATTTATAGCCTCCTCCAATAAATAAATCTATACCTGAATCCAATAAATCTTGTGCTATAAATTCATACATACTCCTCATAGGTTGGTGCGAAATAAATGCTGCTGGTGTCGCATGGACAATAGTAGATGTTGCGATTAATCCTGTTTTTAAGCCTTTAATTTCTGCTTCTTCTAGAATTGATTGAACAGGCACGGTATCTTTATTTACTCCAATTGCTGCATTATAAGTCTTCACTCCACAAGCAATGGCAGTTGCACTTGCCGCTGAATCCGTAATCAAATTATTGTAGGAATACGTTTTTTGTAAACCTACAATAGGAAACCTTTCGAGATTTAGATGGTTGCCATTGGCATACATCCCTGCGGTAATTTGGCCTAAACCCATTCCGTCCCCAATCATTAGAATCACATTCTTCGCTAGAACTGGGTTATCGACTGATTGTAAATTAGCAACAACTTGCTGATTCGTTGTTCCACAAGCAGATAATCCAATTAAGAGCCATATTGCCGCTATTTTATTTCCCATGCTACATTATTATTCTTGAATGATTTTTGCCCAAAGGTAATAACTACTTAATTAACATATATCTTTTTCCTGGCAAGGATTTGACAAGACCTTTAAATTCCATGGTTAATAGAAAGGAGGCGACTTCATTGGGCGGGAATTTGGAAGCAAGCGTTAATTCATCGATACCTATTTCGACAGATTTTTTCATTAAATCAGCAATCGCCTGTTCTTCTTGGGTTAGTGGAATGATTACTTTTTCTGCGCTATCTGCTTCTGCTTCTTCCCAACGCATGATATAGCCAATATCTGCTGCGCTTTCAATTAAAGCTGCTCGATGCGTTTTAATTAAATGATTCGCTCCTTCCGAATGGACATCCTTGATATTACCTGGGATAGCAAATACATCTTTGCTATATTCATTACCATATCGAGCAGTTATCATCGACCCTCCTTTTTTGCCAGTTTCCACGACAACTAGGGCATCACACATGCCTGCTACAATACGATTTCTCATAGGGAAATGCCCTGCCTCTGGTTTTGAATCACTTGTGAACTCGGTTAATAAGCCACCTTGGCTTAACATTTTTTCGGCAATTTGTCGATGTTGAGCAGGATAGATTTGATTGAGTCCATGCCCTAATACCCCGACTGTTTCCATGCCTAAAGCTAAACTTTTTTTATGGGCTACAGCATCAATTCCATACGCCAAGCCACTAATAATTAGCACATTATAGGCTTTTAAATCTGTTACTAATTCTTCACAAAGTAGGCTGCTAATCTCGGACGGTTTTCGGGTGCCGACTACTGCTACTATCCTTGGGTGATTTAAATCTGCTGTTCCTTTATAATAAAGCATTAAAGGAGAATCGTCTAAAGGTTTCAGTCTTTGTGGGTAGGCTTCGTCTAAGAAAAAAAGTGGTCTAATTTCTTTTTTAGCAATGAATTCTAGCTCTCTTTCTGCTGTTTTAAAATATTCTTTTTTTAACAAAGTAGCAGCCGTCTTTTCTCCTACTCCTGGAATTTTAACCAATGCTCTTTTACTTGTCTTAAAGACAGCATCGACACCTCCGCAGTAACTGATAAGATTGCGGGCAGTAATAGGGCCAACCTTTGGAATTTTGGTAATGGCAATTTTGTTTAACCAATTCGTCATTTGATTTTGTCGCTAAATCGTTTAGAAGTGTGTAGTTTCTCTTGAGAAAAAGCATTAAAAATGAGCCTAATTTTCTACTAATCTTTATCATTTGCTTTTATCTCTTCTGCAATTTATAGTTTTATTTTCTTTTGATTCGGATTAAACATTATATTTTTGGGAAACAATTATTTATACTGCTACCTTTTTTAAAAAACAAATAGCAGTTTGTACTGCCTTTTTTAAGGATTCACAACTACTTAATTTACTTTTACTATGAGTAAAAAAACAACAAATTCTAAAAAGAAACAAGTCGAAGGAGGTGTATTACCCAAGATAGAATTACTATTTATTTTCATCTTCTTTTTAGTGTTCATTACCTGGGCAATGTCCAAATGTGGCTCGGTGCAAGAAGAATATGCGCAAGAATCTAGTAATGATTCAGCATTGGTAGAAACTACTAAAGTCTCTGAAAAGGAGACGGAGGCAAAAAAGGAATTAGCTGCTAAACCTGTGGAAACAACAAAAGCAACTAGTAAAGCAATTGTAAAAATCGAAAAAAGAACCGTTTTATATGTACTTTTAGATGGTTTGAAAGTTAGAAAGGGGCATCACTTGGATAGCTCGGTTGTAAAAACTTTAAAGCTCAATGATGAAGTTTATTTTTTAGGGGAAACAACTGATTTTAAGCAAAAAATTAATTTAGGAGATAGAGTAGCCTTTGAGCCTTGGGTGAAAGTTAGGGCCTATACGGGACATGAAGGTTGGGTCTATGGTGCTGGTGTACATTATTTTAAGCCTAAAGTAGTAGTAGATACGCTAGGGCAATAAGCGTAGGTTTATTTAGTAAAGGGAAATTCAATTTCAATTTTAATATCAAAAAGTCCTAATCATTCAGGGTTGTGTAAAAGGTATTTTAGCATAATAATTTAGTAAATTTAAAACTACGGAGTTGCCCATTTACTACATCTTTAAAGTTTAGCACATCGGAGCTTTTTACACACACTTCCAAAACTAGATATTATGAAAAAACTAATCCAATTATTACCCTTATTCCTTAGCTGTTTATGCTTTAACAGTTGTGAAGAAAAGACAACAAATACGGAAAAAACAGCTGTTGAAGAAAGGACGACGCCCACTTCAAAAGTAGCCTTAGATAAATATACTTCTGTAAAGCTAACGACCGATATTAGTCAGTTAAGTGCTAAAGAAAAACAGATGTTGCCTATTTTAATTGAGGCAGCAAAAATTATGGACGAGTTATTTTGGTATGAAGCCTATGGTACTAAAGAAAAAGCACTAGCGGATGCTAAAGATTCAGAGGTCGCCAAATTCACAAATATCAATTATGGCCCTTGGGATAGATTGGCGAATAATGAACCTTTTGTCACGGGTGCTGGTGAAAAAGCAGCAGGTGCTAATTTTTACCCTAAAGATATGACCAAGGCAGAATTTGAAGCAGCAGATTTAGTAGATAAAAATAGTTTGTATACTTTTTTAAGAAGGAATGCTAAAGGTGAATTGATAACTATTCCATACCGAGAACAATTTAAATCACAAGTGGAAAAAGCAGCAGCTTTATTAGAACAAGCGGCCACTTTTGCAGAAAATGAAGGCTTTAAAAAATATTTATCACTACGAGCAAAAGCCTTATTAACGGACGATTATCAAGAAAGTGATTTTGCTTGGATGGACATGAAGACGAACCATTTGGATGTCGTTATTGGGCCAATTGAAACGTATGAAGACCAATTGTTTGGTTATAAAGCCGCGCACGAAGCTTATATTTTAGTAAAAGATATGCAATGGAGTGAACGGTTGGCAAAGTATGCAAGTGTATTACCTGAATTACAAAAGGGCTTACCCGTTCCTGTAGAATATAAACAAGAAACACCTGGCAGAGATGCAGAATTAAATGCTTATGATGTAGTTTATTATGCGGGTGATTGCAATGCAGGTAGTAAAACGATTGCCATTAATTTGCCGAACGATGAAGAAGTACAGCTAAAGAAAGGAACCCGTCGCTTACAATTAAAAAATGCGATGCGAGCTAAATTTGATAAAATATTACTACCTATCTCCAAAGCGTTAATTGTCGAAGACCAACAAAAACACATCACTTTTGATGCTTTTTTTAGTAATACCATGTTCCATGAAGTAGCACATGGTTTGGGTATTAAAAATACGATTGATGGAAAAGGAACGGTAAGGGCTGCTTTAAAAGAACATGCTTCTGCCTTAGAGGAAGGCAAAGCGGATATTCTAGGGCTGTACATGATTAAACAATTACACGACAAAGGAGAAATTGAAGGCAACCTTAAAGACTTTTATGTGACCTTTATGACGAGTATTTTCCGCTCAGTTCGCTTTGGTGCTTCGAGCGCTCATGGAAAAGCGAATATGATTCGTTTCAATTTCTTTAAGGAAAATGGCGCTTTTGAACGGAATCCAACAAATGGTCGTTATCGAGTTAATTTTGAAAAGTTAGAAACAGCGGCAGAAGCCTTATCTCAAAAAATATTGACCTTACAAGGAGATGGGAATTATGAAGGTGTGGCAAAACTAGTAGCTGAAATTGGAAAAATTGATGCGGAATTACAAGGAGATTTAGACCGTTTAGGTGCAGCAGGTATTCCAGTGGATGTTGTATTTGAACAAGGGTTGAATGTTTTGGGTTTATAGGGTTGCCAGTTTTTCGCTAAACAGGAAACCCGCAACTGGTAACTGGATATATTTACTTAATATTGTGTTTTTTATAATTTGACTTGTGTAAATGACGGAACCTATTAGAATTGAATTGCCAACGATGTACGGAATGAAGTCCGTCAATGCTTATCTATTTTTAATCCCAGAACTCACCTTAATTGATTGCGGAGAAAAAACCGATGCTACTTGGGATGCACTCCAAGCTGCTTTAACTGTTTATGATTTAGCGATTAAAGACATCAAAAGAGTAATTATTACGCATGCCCATGTAGATCACATTGGGATGGCAGGCAGAATTGTAGCAGAAAGTGGAGCAAGGGTCTGGGTGAATGAGTACTGCTACGATTGGGCGGTAAATACGGAGGCTCTGTGGAAGCGCCGTATCGCCATGATGGAAAAACATATCTTAGGAGATATGCCAAAAGATGGAGAAGGGGCAACTTTTAGCAAAATGTTACGGTCTTTTTTTGGAGCGGTCTTAAATGCTTGGGATGCTTTACCTGCTGAAAAAGTGACTACTTTTCCGATGGAAGGAAGTTTAGAAATGGGGGGAACAACTTGGGACATTATTTATGCACCAGGGCATACCAATATGCAAACCTGTTTTTACCAAAAAGAAAAAAAATGGCTGATTGGCGCAGATATGTTATTGAGTATTACGCCTACACCTGTTATTGAATTTTCTTTAACTGATCCAGAAAAAAGAGAAAATGGTTTAGCTGAAATGCTACAATCTTATCAAAAAATGTTGGATTTAGATATTGAAACAGTATTTCCTGGTCATTATGAACCTTTTAGCAATCATCGAAAATTAATTCAAAATCAATTGCGTCGCATTCACCTACGCAAAGAGGCTACTTATCAATTAATTGAGGACGGCAAACATAGATTTTATGAATTATTTGATGTCCTTTATACCAATAGATTAAATATGCCAGGGATGTCTATGCTGAGAGGGTATCTAGATTTATTAATTGATGAAAAGAGGATCGAGGAACGAATAGAAGATGGGTATACGGCGTATCGAATTGCAGCAATTCTTTAAGTACTGATAATCAATTAAATACAAATAAAAATACAAATAA
>JAFMDF010000396.1 GCA_017857395.1 Bacteroidota bacterium
TCTCAACAATCGCGTTTTAAGGATAAAAAACCCTTAAAACTGCACGGACTATTGTCTATGATGAGTTTGCCAAATATAATGGCAGGGTGGAAGTGAAATTAAAAAGTGCTTCCAGAACTTTAAGTTCTGGAAGCACTATATTTAACAGTTTTCCTCAGAAAAACCAAACGCTGATAATCTGAGAATTACAACTATTTTATTTTAAGCAGGCGCTAAAGCCTTATTCTTAGCACGCTTTCTATCGTGATCTTTCAAAAAGGTCTTTCTTAAACGAATAGACCCTGGCGTTACTTCTACATACTCGTCCTCTTGGATGTATTCTAAAGCCTCTTCCAAAGTAAAAACAACTGGTGGTACAATCTTTACTTTCGCATCATTACCAGAAGATCGCATATTAGACATCTTCTTGGTTTTGGTCAAGTTAATCACCAAATCACCTGGACGACTATTTTCCCCAACTACTTGTCCTTCGTAAATCTCTTGATTCGCAGTGATGAAAAATTTACCTCTTTCTTGTAAGTTATTGATAGAGAAAGGAATTGCTTTTCCTTGTTCCATACTAATCAATGAACCGTTAATTCTACCAGGGATATCTCCTTTATGTGGTTGAAATTCTTTGAATCTATGGGTCATAATCGCTTCACCCGCAGAAGCAGTCAATAAATAACTTCTTAAACCAATAATCCCTCTAGATGGAATTTCGAATTGTAACAATTGACGACCACCCTTTGGTTCCATTGACAACATCATCCCTTTACGCTTCGTCACTGCTTCGATAGCTTTACCTGATGTTTCATCTGGAATATCTATAGTCAATTGCTCAACTGGTTCAGAAGTCACCCCATCAATCTTTTTCATGATTACTTGTGGCTGTCCAATTTGCAATTCGTAGCCCTCTCTTCTCATCGTTTCAATCAGGACAGCTAAATGCAGTACGCCTCGACCAAATACTCTAAAAGAATCCGCAGAATTAGTAGGTTCTACTTTTAATGCTAAGTTCTTTTCTAGTTCTTTTTCCAATCTTTCCTTGATATGTCGAGAAGTAACATACTTTCCTTCTTTTCCAAAAAATGGCGAGTCATTAATCGTAAATAACATCGACATCGTTGGCTCATCAATTGCAATCGTTGCTAAAGCTTCTGGATTTTCTACATCTGCTACCGTATCCCCGATATCAAATCCTTCGATTCCTTGAATCGCACAAATATCTCCTGCTTTAACAGCATCTACTTTTACTTTACCCAAGCCCTCAAAAGTGAATAAACCACGAATTCTATGCTTCTTTACCTCTCCTTCTTTATTGACTAAAGCAATATCTGTATTGGTTTTTAATTCGCCTCTTACCAATCGACCAATAGCCATTCTTCCCGTAAAGTTCGAATAGTCTAAAGAAGTCACTAACATTTGAGTTGTACCTTCTTTAACTACTGGAGCAGGAATATTTGCAATAATAGAATCTAAAAGTGGCGTAATATTATCAGTTTGATCTTTCCAAGTCGTATTCATCCAACCATACTTGGCAGAACCATAAATCGCTGGGAAATCTAATTGATCCTCTGTTGCATCCAATTCACACATTAAATCAAAAACAGCCTCATGTACTTCTTCTGGCGTACAATTTTCTTTATCCACTTTATTGACAACCACTAAAGGCTTTAAGCCTAATTCAATTGCTTTAGATAATACAAATCGAGTCTGTGGCATGGGGCCTTCAAAAGCATCGACCAATAAGATAACGCCATCTGCCATATTCAAAACTCGCTCTACCTCTCCACCAAAATCGGAGTGACCAGGCGTATCAATAATGTTAATCTTCACTCCTTTATAAGTGATAGATACATTCTTAGAAACAATGGTAATACCTCTTTCTCTTTCTAAATCATTATTGTCCAAAATTAATTCGCCAGGCTTTTCGTGATCGCCAAAAAGCTGTCCTGCTAAAATCATTTTGTCTACCAAGGTCGTTTTACCGTGGTCAACGTGGGCAATAATTGCAATATTTCTAATATCCATTTCTAAGTTTAAATGGTGAAGTGAAATCGAAGATTCGATTAATTCAATAATGGTATCTGGAAAATATACTTTTATTTGTAGTACAGCTCCAAAATGGGCGCAAAGATACGACCTTTTGACAGATGTTGCTTGAAAAGTCACAAAAACTACCTTTAAATAACTGTTAATGAAAGGGATAGTCTTTTAAAACAAGGGTATTTTTGAAGGGAACATATTATTAAGTTGTCAGCATACGGTATCTCATTTGTTGAATAGAAATAATAAACTATTTTTAATTGGTAAAATAGGCATTAAATAAAATTTAACCTTTTTTTTATTAACGCTTAATTTGGAGGATGAAAATTATCAATTATGCCTTTTTTTTAAGTTATTCCTAGATATTTGCTCCTATTTATTACGATTATTACAAAGGGTGAATGCATTTAGCTTGTGTAGCTACTCGAAAAAGTTTAAAATTGATTTTTATTTTCTAAAAATACCATCGGAGAAATACTATTTTTGTGTATTTTTTGATAGAAAAGACAAGTTGAAAACTTGTTGGATATTGAGTTGAAGATGCAATCTTCAACTATCGGTACTTTGCTAATTATGGGGTATTAAGGTATTTTGTTACGGGGAAACTGTTAGAGGAACTGTTTTAACTTAAGACATCGGGGGAGGGAGCTAAATTGGTAGTTGTAACAATTTTTTTTAGATAAATCCATTTAATCCACAGCAAAAAATATTTGGTGTAAAAGAACAACTTCTGAGGCAAAAGAATAGTTTTGAGTCTATTAAAAAAATCGTAGGTATGGAATTTCAAGATGACTTTAAATAATTTATGTCCCCTTGAATTTCAGGTTCTTTAAAGATTATTTCTGAAAACCCTTATTGTGATTAATGCCAAGGAATCATCTAACAATTCAATCAAATGTTTCCTAATATAGAATTAATTTTAATAGATGGAGTTAGATAAAAATACTATAAGCTTTTCAGTTATCTGTAATGATGAAAAATATTTATCCAAGGTAATTATTTGGTATAATAAAAATTACAAAACAGATTTTAAAATCAAAAAAATTATTTATGACGAGGTAAATTTTGCAGAAATAGAAGTATCAAATTATAAAATCACTGACCTCTTTGGTTTGGGGTATCAATTCGGCGTGAAAGAACAAATTTTGAGACAAAAAGGGGAGATTGGCTGGTAAAGAAAAAATAGACTCAAAATAGAGTAAAGAATATTTTGATGAAATGAGAGTAACAAGTCAATAAAAATGGAATTAAAAGAATTATCAATCCCGATGTTTTAAGATTACGAACGGTTGTTTGTCGAACAATGATAAATGGCTGTTTTTCTGTACGATGCTTAAAATTAGCAAGCTGCCGATTTTGGAAGATTGTATCTTCCAAACAATGTCGCCCAAGTTTTTAACTTGTCTTAACTACTAGCCCCACCGCCCATAAAAACATAAAAATCAGTAATGCCCATATCAATCACGGTAACCGCCAAAATGCCCGTTCCATCTCGGTAATTGGAAGCACTACTATATAAATAATGCGATGCTTCTTTCACAATGCCAGCTCGAACAGGATTCAAATGTATATAAGCTAACTTTTGCTGAATCCATTTAGGACTAATCAGTTCGATAGGATGATTGTTTTGAATCCATACTTGGTAATTTTGATTATTGCGGTTATATTTGGCGTGATAGGCAAATAAATTGAGTAGCCATTCTCGACGAGATTTTGGTTGAGTCTTTATTGTTTTAATGATTTGCTTGGCGGTATGTTTTTTAAAATCACCTAATATAGCAGATAAACCTTTACTACCTTTTTTAGCAGCAGCGATTAAATGAATATGATTGGACATAATGACAAAGGCATAAACGATTAAGCCTTTTTCTTTTTGGCAGTACGCCAAGCTGTCAACAATTATATCTTTATAGCATTTCCTACTAAAGACATCTGCCCAACCGACAATGGTGCAAGTTAAATAATGGGTATGGAATTGGTTTCGAATTTGGTAGCCTGCCATTTTACTCATAGTTTGTTTTAAAACGGGAAGGTACTGTTTTTGTCTATTTTCTTATAATTTTAGCTGGAAAAAATAAGTTAAAAACTTATTGGATATTCATTTTAAGATAAAATCTTAAAATATCGATATTCTGCTAATTGTTGGATATTTTGTTGGAAAGATTATTTGAAGAATCGTTTTTTAACTTACGACATCGGGGTTAAAAATCAACCCAACTAATGCTGTTGATATTGAAGGGAAAATTTCAGCAGGATCTACACTTGCAATAAAAGGAGAATTAGAGAAAAAAGCATGCCCTATGCCAAATCAAATTTCTGGGATTATAGAATGGGATCCTTTATTGATAAATGGGAATATTTCCGTTACATTGGCTGATTTTGACCTTATAGATTACAAATTTTTAGATTATAAAGTTTTTGATAGATTTTCAGGTAAGGTGGGGCCACTACCTATTGGAGGCAAAAATTGTGAATAATGAAAACTTCAAATAAAGTAATAATAAATGGATTTTTAATACCTGGAGGGTTATTTATATCGTTCTGTACTTTTTGCATAGGAATATATATAGAAAAAGACTTCATCCCTATAATTCTTTATCATGATAAATACATTAAAGAATTTATTTTAGTTGACTCCTTTTATACAACTCAACGTTCAAAAAGAGGCGCATCATTAACTATTGTTATAGGGAAATTGGAAAGCCGTGATAAGCAAATTTCAAAGTGGGTAGATCATAAATATAGATTGCAAAATTCAAAACGTATCCCTATTTGGTGCAGATTTAAAAATGAAAAATTATTAGCTAGCTTGCCTAGAGAAGTTGGTGAGACTTCAATTAATAGAGAATATTACATTAAGGAAATCTTATTTTTTTTCGCACTTCTTAATTTACCTTTTATACTACTCGTTTTTGTTCTTTGGAAGAAAAAGTGGTTTAGTCTCGAATGAAGTATAATATACTAACTAGCCAACTTTATTCAATTGACACTTATTACTATCAAATATTTGATGAATTTATTCTTAATAAGAAACCATATCTAAGAAACCGACTAACTTAGCAAAAAAAAAGAAATTATGAATTTAAAATGGAATTTTGTTTTATTTATCTTATTTCAATTCTCAATGGCTACGCTAGCTCAAGTAGAAGAAATGAAAATTGAGGTATTTGATAGGCTCTCTAAGTAATGTAACCTACACTATTTATAACCCTGCTATAGAAGCGAAAGCCATCTATAGTAGTCAAAAAGAGGCACTAAATCTGACAGAGGAATCTCTTGTAGAATCTATAATGTCTACAACAAATCAAAATTGGGTTAATTATAATCAGTATGGAGGAGATGCTCGTAAAAAAAGGCCAGAATTTTTTGAGCATATTAAATCTATGAATAAAGATGCCAATTTTTCATTACTAGAAGCAAAACTTTCCTTTATCTTTGGTGGTAAAAAATATGCTTTGATTAAATATAAATTGAATTCAGAAAAGTATCCAGATAGGCAAATAGGTGGATGTTACATGCTTGTCTATGATAATAATAGATGGTATAAGACAGATGAATTAAAAGATTATTGGAATCTTCTTTTTATTATGTTAGAGTTTAAAGCTGAAGCCCTAAAAAATATACTAACTAATAATAATTCAAGATCATCTTATGAAAAGAGTTTTAGAGATAAGATTCTTATTCGGAATAGTGAGATGGTTTAATAAATATGGACACTAAAATAAGTTAAATTTGTGTACATATGAAGAATGCAAAAAACAAAAAAACAAGAAAAGCTCGACGTCAGTATGACGCAGCCTTTAAGCAGAATGCCTTGCAATTAATAGAAGGGGGCAGGAGTGTCCATTCGGTGTCTCAGTCCTTGGGGGTGAGTGAGGGATTGCTCTACAATTGGAAGAGCAAAGTAAAACAAAAAAACTTAACATCAACCGAGCCAGTAAATGAAGAATTAGTAGCCTTAAAGAAGGAACTAGCAGAAGTTGAAATGGAGCGAGATATTTTAAAAAAAGCCTTGAGTATTTTCAGCCGCATCCCCGATGTTTTAAGAATATCAACAGCCGTTTGCCAAACAATGATAAACGGCTGTTTGTGTACACGATGTCCAAAAATTAGCAAAGTGTCGATTTTGGAAGATTGTATCTTCCAAACAATATCCAACAAGTTTTCAACTTGTCAAACTAAGTTATATGATGAAAGTTAGACACGATAAAATCGTAAATAATATTGACTTTAAGCTGAAAGCTTAAAATATCACCACCTTGCAAATTTTGCTTTTCAGTTGGTGATAAATTTTTATACTGCCTAAAAATTTAATATTTTAAGTATATCAACAGCCGTTTGCTGAACAGTAAACGGCTGTTTGTGTACACGATGTCCAAAAATTAGCAAAGTGCCGATTTTGGAAGATTGTATCTTCCAAACAATATCCAACAAGTTTTCAACTTGTCAAACTAAGTTATATGATGAAAATTAGACCCGATAAAATCGTAAATAGTATTGATTTTAAGCTATACTCTGAACGGTCAAGTATTTTGATTTTAAATCCAAGATTTATGCTTGCAAAACGTTAGTTTTAACATTGATAATCAAATAGTTATATTTTTGTTAAGATTTTCTTAACAATTCACAAAACTTGACCGTTTCTAGTATAAAAGCTTAAAATATCACCACCTTGCAAATTTTGCTTTTCAGTTGGTGACAATTTTTTATACTGCCTAAAAAACCCGATGTTTTAAGTATATAAACAGCCGTTTGCCGAACAATGGTAAACGGCTGTTTGTGTACACGATGCCCAAAAATTAGCAAGCTGCCGATTTTGGAAGATTGTATCTTCCAAACAATATCATTCAAGTTTTTAACTTGTCTTAATTTAGTCACTAGCCGCCGCCCATAAAAACATAAAAATCAGTAATGCCCATATCAATCACGGTAACCGCCAAAATGCCCGTTCCATCTAGGTAATTGGAAGCACTACTATATAAATAATGGTGTATTTCTTTCACGATGCCAGCCAGAACAGGGTTCAAATGTATATAATCTAATTTTTGCTGAATCCATTTAGGGCTAATCAGTTCGATAGGATGATTGTTTTGAACCCAGACTTGGTAATTTTGATTATTGCGATTGTATTTAGCGTGATAGGCAAATAAATTGAGTAGCCATTCTCGACGAGATTCTGGTTGAGCCTTTATCGTTTTGATGATTTGTTTGGAAGTATGTCGCTTAAAATCACCTAATATAGCAGATAATCCTTTGCTGCCTTCTTTGGCGGCGGCGATTAAATGAATATGATTGGACATGATGACAAAGGCATATACAATTAAGCCTTTTTCTTTTTGGCAGTACGCCAAGCTGTCAATAATAATATCTTTATAACATTTTCTACTAAAGACATCTGCCCATCCGACAATGGTACAAGTTAAATAATGGGTATGGAATTGGTTTCGAATTTGGTAGCCTGCCATTTTACTCAAAGTTTGTTTTAAAGCGGGAAGATACTGTTTTTTGTCTATTTTCTTATAATTTTATTCATAACTACCCTAAAAAAGGGTAATTGTTGTAAAAGTCTTGTT
>JAFMDF010000397.1 GCA_017857395.1 Bacteroidota bacterium
AGATTTAAATGGTTCGCAGAATGAAGATTTATTTGTTCTGCAATTCCAAAACCTATAATAGTCACCTGATTATTTTCAGGGTTAATAATAATATTTTCGGGATGAATATTTCCGTGGATTATTTTATGCCAATGAATTTGCGCGATAATTTTAACTATTGAAATTCCTATATTCAACAATCTATCTGGAGCTAAAGGATGTTGCTCCATAAACTCCCCTAAGGTTATTCCTTCGATAAATTCAAGCCATAAAAAATAGGTCGTTTCATTTTTTTCTAGTCGAAGAACATTTCTGACTCCTTCAATATCAAGTTTTTTTAGAACTTCAAATTCATTATTTAGCTTTAAGAGTGCTTTGGAATTAGAAGGGGTTATCCTTAGTTTTTTAACAATAGCTTTTTTCCCAGAATGAATGTCTGTTTGCAAAAAAACGGCAACATCCTTTCCTTTATAGAGAAGGTGTTTTTTTTCTAACTTAGTCATTTAAGTTGATAATTAGGTTATAAAAATTAGCCTAATACACGCTCTATTGTTAAAATAATGAATAAGGAGGGAATATGGTTTCTACAATAAACCAATTAATGACTTAGAGCAAAATTAATACCAGATATACTTCAAATTGTAGTCATAAGGTAATTCTTCATTTATTAGCTCATCAATACACCTGTAAATGGGATGAATCCAGGATTCGTATTTTTAGTAAAATTTTTGTTTTTGTAGCACCCAATAAAAATTAGACAAATAGAGAAGGTAAGTGAATATTTTGCAATGAGTACTAAAGAAGTCATTTACAAGTAGGTTTAACAGATATCCTTTTGTACGTTTGAACCCTTATTTCAAAAACTAAACCATTATATGCTCAAAAAGATTGCCCTAATTTACTTTATTCAATGCACTATTTTATTAGCTGGTTTCAGTCAAACTGATACCATTTTTTTAAAAAACCCTTCTTTTGAAGGCATTCCACGAACAGGCTTAATCCCAAAAAGTTGGATAAACTGTAACGAAAACCCAGAAATGTTACCTGATGTGCATCCAAGTGGTACGCATGGAGTTAATAAGCGAGCTGTAAATGGAGACACTTATATGGCCTTATTAACAGATGAAAATGGGCAAGTAGAGAAAATAAGCCAGAAATTAACAAAGCCATTAGTAGCGGAGCAATGTTATTTTTTTAAATTAAGTCTTTGTCGTACTAGTCAATATAAAAGTGCAACTAGAATATTAGCAGAGGAGAAGGCATATAATACACCAATTAGATTAACAGTTTGGGGAGCGAATGATGCTTGTCAAAAAGTAGAAAAATTAGGAGAAAGTAATCCAGTACATAATACGAATTGGCTAGATTTTGTTTTTACTTTTCAGCCGAAAAAAGCGTATAAATATTTGATTTTGGAAGCTGGTTCAGACGACCCTGTGTCTTCTAATGTGAATGGAAATATTTTAGTAGATAATGCTTCGCCCATTACGCCTTTGTCTTGCGATAGTTTAGAACAATGGGCTATTAATGACCCGAATAATTTATATGGAAATTTCCAAAATTCGCAAAATTTAATCCTACATGAGGAAACGCTAAAAGACGACCCAAGAGGGGTGAAAGCTATTTATTATAACCAATCTTTAAGTGAAGCAGAACAAGTTTTAGCTATACAATCCATCCAGTTTTTTGCTAAAAAATACCCTAAAAGAAAAGCGAATGTGATTATTGAGGAAGCCACTAAAAAAGTAGGGAAATTGTCTAAAAAGAGATTAGTACAAGCTTTGAATCAAGTTGGTGTTGTTGCGTCTGCTTATACTATTAGTGTTTATCGAGGGTAGCGATGCTCAAAAAAATCATACATCATACATCTTACATCATAAATCCATTTAGTTTTTACGTGATAGATTTAAGATGTATGATGTATGATTTGGATAAAGAATCAACTTAGAAATATATTCACTTAACCTCAAACCCCAAAGTACTAATATCCTTCCAAAACAAAGGATAAGATTTATCCACCACTTTAGGTTCTTCAATATTAATTTGCCCCAATTGAGCTAATGGCGCAAATGCCATGGCCATTCGGTGGTCTTCATAGGTAGGAAATGTTGGATTATCCACCACTGCTTTTCCATCAATCATAAAATATTCTTTATCGGATTTTGGAGCGAAACGTTTAGGTAAGGCAGAAAGGTAAACTTGCATTTTTGCCAATTCATTTTGTAAAGCGGCAATTCTATCCGTTTCTTTAATGCGGAGTGTCTTTAACCCAGTAAATAAACCTTGTACACCTAGGCCGCCACAAATTACGGCAATGGTCTGTGCTAAATCAGGGCATTTAATAAAATCCCATTCAAAAACAGGCGGTAAATCTGCACTCGTTTTAGTCAAGTGAACGCCCGTTTCGTTGAAGGTAGATTGAATACCAAATTGTTCCATCATTTCTACTAAAACAGAATCCCCTTGCACACTTTCTTCAAACAAACCATCCAACTGTAAATCTACTTTTTCTGCAAAAGCAGCAATTGCATAATAATAAGAAGCGCCTGACCAATCTGCTTCTACGGTAAACGGTCTAGGTTGGTATTTTTGATGGGCAACTTTAATGGTATTGCCATCCCATTGATGCAAGACACTAAAATGAGCCATTAAATTTAAGGTCATTTCGATATAAGGGCGAGAGACAATTTCTCCATCTAAAATTAATTCTAAGCCATTCGGTAGGGTAGGGGCAATCATCAATAAAGCAGAGATGTATTGACTGCTAGTTCCTGCTGAAATAGTTACTTGATTAGAATGTCCAAAACTATCTGGACTATGAATTTTTAAAGGCGGATATCCTTCTTTTTCTAAATAGTCAATATTCGCACCTAATTTGCGCAAAGCATCTACTAACACGCCAATTGGGCGTTGTTTCATCCGCTCTGTTCCTGTCAAGACCTGTGTGCCTTGCTGCATAGAAAGATAGGCAGTCATAAACCGAAAAGTAGTGCCTGCTGCACCAGCATCTCTGACCTGTGAATTGCTTTTTAATAAGCTATCCATCAAAACGGTATCTTTTGAATTGGAGAGTTTATGAATCGGAAAATCTTGGTCGCATAAGGCACGGATAATTAAAGCTCGATTGGCGATGCTTTTTGAACCGTTTAGGGTGATGGTGCCTACCGCAGTTTGATTACTTTTATTGACAGTCGCTATGGTCATATTATCTTACCTTTCGTTATTATATAAAGGAGACCTCCAAGTTTGTTTAAACTTGGAGGTCTGCATACACTTTCAAGTGAGGGCGCAAATATCCTAAACTTTTAGGTTTAGTAGGGTTGTTTTGCTGATTTTCTATAGAATTCTTTATTTTTTTTATTAACAAAAGGAATTTTTAAAGAAGATAGTTCACTATAGTTGCCAAAAATGACTGAATTTAATTTCTTTTCATTATCACCTGAATAGTTCGGCTATACCACTCATTCATTGTATTGCTTATTTGTTTTCTAGAACGAACAGCACGATCACCTAATAAATCACTTTGCAAAAATTGATGATGGTCTATAGGTTCCGTGGTGATGATTAATTTAAACCAAGTAGTCGCCTGTGTATCGGTTGCTGCTAATCCCCAGGCTTTTGGTTTTTTGACTAAGGGAATAGTTGGTGCTTCGGTATACTCTTGTGGGCGATAGATAACCGCACCTTCTTCGGATTGGATACTGTAATTGGTTCTTAGATGGAATAAATAGCAGTAAATATTTCTTCGAGTATGTTTAATTGTTACCTGTGGGAAAAAGCCCATTACTAATGCGCCTTCTTTTTCAAAACAATTTTGGGCAGTGGCTTCGATGCTAATTTTAGTAGTTGAATGATAAGTGATTTTTTTGCTTTTGTCCATAACGCCTAACTCAAAATCCACCCAATCTACAATTTTTGAATTGGCTTTATTTAAAGTAAGCATTCTTTCCCATTTAGTCATTTTGACCACCGCATCTATAATAAATTCTTCTGCTCGATCTTTGGATTGTTGCCAAGTCAAAGCTACATTATTTCGCTGGTGATTATGGATATGGTACAAACCATCTTTTGCAAGGACTTCAAAAAACCATTCTTTTTTAGTAGTAGAATCTTCAGTCCATTGTATGCTAGAAGTTGTTGGCCAAAAAGTTTTTAATTTTTCTAAAACATCAGTGTCACCAGTTAACCCGACTAAAATAGGTTCGGTGATAAAAGTGGGAATGATTGCTCGATAGTTAGTGGCCGACTCCGTTGCTTGCCCTGCTGTCCATTCAAATTCACTATTTAATCCGCCTACATTGATTAGTTTTCCAATACCAATTTTTGTCCCATTCGGTGCTAAAGTTTGAAGCTCTATTTGTTGAGTATGCAGGGACAATCCATGAATCGTACCGCATTTTACGAACCATTTTGACCCTTTTTGTAGAATTTCAAAGCTATGAGGATTGCCTAAAGCTGTTCCATTCAAAACACGGGTATAAGGATTGAAATTACCTAGTGATTCTAACTGAGGCGATTGTTCTCGACGGATATTTTGGACGGTTGCCCGAAGCTTTATATATAAGTCAGCATAATTTAAAGGGCCTTTAGTGGTCGTCAAAGTAGTGATTAAACCGCTCGTAAAGATGCCACCTGCGGGTAAATCTCCTGCTACTTGTACACTTTCACAGGCAGCTATTAAAACATGTTTAGGCAAAGGAATTTCCATTTGACTTTTTTGAGTTAATTGCCTGCTATAAAACCCATTGGCGTAAGTTGCTAATGGTCTAGCGACTTGCTGATAGATAATCTAGTCGTTAAATTATCCAATAAATTTCTTGATTTGAAATCAGGATTTTGGATTAAATCTCTAGTGCCTGACCCTGAATGACAACAATCTAAGGTCACCAAAATATGAGGGCTTTTTTTAGTTGGTCCGTTTATATCGACTTGACCTATTTTATTTAATAAAACTGCCAATTCTTTATCGGCTAAGTGTAAAAAATCGGTATTTGTTTGTTGATAACAGACTAAAGTTTGGTCTTTTCCATTAGGTTCTATTGGTAAGAATTCAGTAGCAGTAGGTTGTTCTGCACCATGCCCACTAAAGTGAAACCAAACGACATCTTCTGCGGAAGCTTGTTGTAGAAATTTCTCAAAACCTTGACAAATATTAGTATAAGTAGCCTGTTCATTTTGTAACCGACAAATTTGTAACGCCCCGTATTGTCGAATAGGTAACCCATCCAGATTAACGGACTGTGCTACGTCGGTAGCTAAATTAGTGGTCAAATAGGTTTCAATATTATCTAGATCTTTGATACATCCTCCTAGCGCACTAATTGGAGAAGGATAATCATTGATGCCTACTAAGAGGGCAAAGGTTTTCTGCATGGTATGAGGTTTTATGATGGGGTAAAGATAAGGTATATTAGCGTTTATCAACTGGATTTTAAATCGAACACATATCGTACCAACAAAAGTAATGGAACGAATGATTCGGAAATTAGAAATTCCGAGTTTGGTAGAAGCAGAACGAGTAGTGTATATGACAGTAGACTGATAAAAATAGTCTGCAATCATATAACTTATATTAATATAAAAGTTAATTTTGCTGCTTTTAGTGATTTGACCATACCAAACAATCCCTACATTCATTATACTTTTTCAAAGAAAAAAACTAAACATGCAAACATCTATTTTTTCATCCATTTTCTTTATTGCGCTGGTAATTATAGTTTTTCTGACAGCATGTGCTAAGAAGGTAAGCCAACCTGCAACTACATCGGAGGAAACAGTAATGAGTCAAGAAGATAAAGTGGAAGAATTAGGAAAGGAGTTGTTTAAACAAGATTTTTTGTTGGATTATAATAAAGAAAAGACGGTGGTATGCATTTCAAAAGCTATCAAAAAAAGGCCTAACGACATCTTTTCAACCTTATCTTTTGTCCTTTATAAATTGGATTCCTCAGAAACATTATTTAAAGAAACCATTCCAAAAGCAACTGGTAAATGGCTGAATAAGGAGGAGTTTCAAGTAACCACTATTCCTGGAAGAATGTCTAATAGAAATCAAGGCACTCAGAAAAGTGGGTTTATTTATAACGTGACAACAAAAATAAAAAGGAAAATGTAGTAGAGGATATGTACGGGAGGCTCGCCCTTGTTGATCATATATATTAATAAGGAAAATAACTTTTGAAAAACACATCAAATTTAACCAACACACAAAAACTATGATTTATCGTTCTAAATTTAAATTTCTCACGCTATTTGTGGCGACTATAGGCTTACTAACTGCCTGCCAACAAGAAGCACAGCAATTGCCTGTCAAGAAACTAACCCATCAAAAATGGCATAAAAAAACAAAAAAAGAACAAAAAGAATTACAATACGAAGGGCCTCATAATTTCTTTGAGTATCATCATCGTATCCGAACTAGAACTGGTGATGTAAGCCCAAGATATACGACCAATTACAAACAAGCGGCATTGCAAAAAGCGTTGCGACAGCGTAAAGCGGATGGCATCGCTCGAAATCCTCCACTAGATTGGCAAGAACGTGGGCCAGGTAATGTTGGTGGTCGAACAAGAGGCATCTTAGTCGATAAAAGAGATGAAACGCATCTAACTTGGCTGGTTGGTTCCGCAGGCGGAGGAATTTGGAAAACGACGGATGGGGGTGAAAATTTTGCTTTGAAGACGGAAGAATTACCCAATATGTCTGCGACTACTTTAGCGGTAAGTGATGCAGATCCATTAATTATTTATGCAGGTACAGGAGAAGGGTTTGATGGACAAATGATTAGAGGAGATGGGATTTATAAAAGTTTAGATGGAGGAGAGAATTGGGATTTAATACCAGCGACGGGTAATAATCCACAATTTGAAAATGTACTGCGTTTAGTGGTAGATCCAGCAGATCCGAATATTATATTAGCAGCGACTCGAAGAGGATTTAATATAGCCCAAGATAATTCTGGGAATCCTGTGACGAATGGCTATATTATGAAAAGTGTAAATGGAGGAGCGAATTGGGAGACGGTATATACCATCGAAGGAGACCCAAGGGCCACCTTTGCACCTGCTGTTCAGCAAATTGTAGCAGACCCGACTGATTTTAATATCCTTTATGCCACGGTAAGAAATACAGGTATTTTAAAATCAATAGATAAAGGAACGACTTGGGCAACGGTCTTTAGTGTAAATGCCAATTTATCGGGCTATGGAAGAATGGAATTAGCGGTTTCTCCTGTAAATCCGAATGTCTTGCATTTTGGTACAGAAGTGAACAGAACAGCTAGTTTGGTTCGTTCTTCTAATGGCGGGGAAACTTGGAGTGAGGTTAGTGGAGATTATGGCAATTGGCTGGATGGTCAAGGTTGGTATGATAATACGATTGCCGCACACCCTTATGATGAAAATACCGTATTAGTGGGAGGCTCAGGACCAATGCTAACTATTAGTTCCTCTGGTGATTCAACGGGACTTGCTATTCTTGGGGAAGTTATTAATAATACTAGATTTATTAATTTATATAACCCATTTGGAGAAGAAACAGTACTAACGGTGGAAGACTTTATAACGGATGTTTTAGAAGAAACGGTACCTCCATCATTAGCCTCGCCAGAACTAGT
>JAFMDF010000398.1 GCA_017857395.1 Bacteroidota bacterium
CCATTTTTCAAAGTACCTATCCGCTGTTTTCTTCCACTATTTATTCTTTTCTTAGCTTGTAATAATTCCCCAAAAACAACTCAAAATGCTTCCAAAGAAACGAATAAGCCGCCAAATGTCATCTTAATTCTCACCGATGACCAAGGCTACGGAGATTTAGGCAGTCATGGGCATCCCGTCTTAAAAACACCTCATTTAGATGCTTTTGCTAAGACGGCAATCGAAGCGACTAATTATCATGGCGGTACCACTTGTACGCCAACAAGAGCAGGTTTATTAACAGGAAGAAACGCAAATCGGAATAATGCTTGGCACACCATTTCAGGTTGTTCTATTCTCAACAAGGAAGAGGAGACTATGGCAGAAGTCTTCCAAGAGAATGGCTATAAAACGGGCATGTTTGGCAAATGGCATTTAGGAGATAATTATCCTTATCAGCCCCAAGATAGAGGCTTTCAAGAAGCATTTTATTGTAAAGGAGGTGGTGTTTGGCAAACGCCAGATTATTGGAAAAATAATTATTTTGACGATACGTATTATAGGAATGGGCAACCTGAAAAAACAACAGGCTATTGCACGGATGTGTGGTTCAAAGAAGCAATTGACTATATTGATAAAAATAAAGACAATCCTTTCTTTGTTTACTTAGCACCTAATGCTGCACATGGGCCTTTTAATGTGCCAAAAGAATACATGGATAAATATAAAGATGCCGATTTGCCACCCATATTAAAGCGATTCAATGGCATGGTCACTAATTTAGACGATAATTTTGGACAATTAATGGCCTATTTAACCGCTAATAATTTAGTCGAAAACACGATTGTCATTTACACAACAGATAATGGAACAGCAGCGGGTGTCAGGAAAGATAAAGCAACAGGAGAAAGTTTTGGTTATAATGCTGGTCTGAGAGGGAAAAAAGGAAGTCATTATGACGGAGGACATCGAGTTCCCTTCTTTATTCAGTATCCAAATGGAAAAATGCAGGGAGGTCTACAAACAGACGAATTAGTTGCGCATGTCGATATGCTACCAACTTTAGCCAATCTATGTGGGTTAGATTTTAAAGCAAAAAAATCATTAGATGGGCTAAATAGACTTCCGCAGTTAAAAAGTGCACAAACAGATACTACGAGAATGTTAGTCATAGACACCCAACGAAATCAATGGCCAGAAAAAGGGCGAAGAGCCTGTGTGATGTCAAAAGATTGGCGTTTGGTCAATGGTAAAGAATTATATCAGACCAAAATAGATCCTGGGCAAACCAAGGATGTTGCATCAGCCCATCCAGAAAGAGTAAAAGCAATGCAAGATTTTTATGATACTTGGTGGGCTTCTACTGAATCAGATTGGAAATATGCCAACTTAGTCATAGGAGACAAAAAATCGAATCCTACTTTAATTACCGTGCACGATTTACACTCAACCGATTACCCAGCCTGGAATCAAGTACAAATTCGAAATGCCAAAAATAATCCGAAAGACGGCTTTTATAGTGTGGAGATAATGGAAGCAGGAGCTTATGAATTTGCCTTAAGTCGTTATCCACCCGAAAGTAAATTAGCCTTAATGGCAAAAGCAGCAGCTATTCCTTATCAAGCGCATGTAGACGGATTTCCCGAAGGTAAAGCATTGGAAATTGTAGAAGGTATTGTAGAATTAGGCGACGAAAAATTCGCATCCAAAGAAAGCACTGATGGACATGCCATAAAAGTAAAAACAGAATTACTTAAAGGGGCAAACAAATTAAAAACATGGTTTGTATTAGCAGATGGCAGTAAAATTCCTGCCTATTATAGTTTAGTGACAAAAATGTAAACTGGTTTTACTTAAAAAAGACAAAAAATTAAAGTGTTTTGATTATCTTCGGCATGGATTTCTATTATATAAATTTGTATTTGGTAAGCAATCCTTAATACTGTTACCGCTACTTAAATAAAATAAATATGGAGGCGTTTTTGAATTTTTTCGAGACCATGCCAAGTTGGCAAAAATTAGCATGGATTATAATATGTATTTCTGCCAATTGGATAGTGGAATTGGGTTTCCCTTTAGTCAAATTAAATTACAAAAAATGGGCGCATGCTAAAGTAAATCTTATCTTCTTAGCAACTAGTGTGACCATTAATGTATTATTTGGGATTTTAACTTTAGGGATTTTCGCTTGGTTAGCTACTAATAATTTTGGCTTGTTATATATGATAGATTTACCAATTTGGGTTGAATTACTCATTGGTGTCGCTATTTTAGATTTTGTAGCGCAATATCTTGTTCATTACCTACTTCATAAAGTTTCTTGGATGTGGCGATTTCACATGGTTCATCATAGCGACACCAATGTAGATGTCACGACGGCTACTCGTCACCATCCTGGGGATTATGTGTTAAGGGAAGTATTTGCATTAGCTGCGATAATCCTTGCAGGGATTCCTTTAGCTTATTATCTATTCTATAGAATATTAACCGTTTTCTTTGCTTATTTTAGTCATGCAAATATCAACATGCCGCTTTTTCTAGACAAAGCATTAAGCTTCATTATCATTACGCCAAATATGCATAAATTTCATCACCATTTTGAGCGACCATGGACGGATACTAATTTTGGCAATATTTTTTCGTTTTGGGATAGAATTTTTGGTACACTAGTTTATGATGACCCTACAAAAGTGGTTTATGGATTGGATGTTTTAGATGATAATAGAGATGAAGACGTGGCATATCAATTTAAAGTACCTTTTAATCGCTAGGTTCGCCCAAAATTAGTTAATAAAATAAAATATTATCAAAATAATATTTTGATTTATGTTTAAAATGCAGAATTTTATTTATTTTAAATAAACTCTTTTCAGGTTATTATTTTAGGGTTAAAAATAATATTTTAATTATATTTATTTAATAAAAATAAATACGAACAAAATACTGTTTTAAAGATAAAAATACTTTTAATACAGAATATTATTTCGTGTAATTTATGTATTAATCAAAAATTTGAGCGAACCTAGCGTTTAATAAAGAAATTAAAACAGATTATTAAAAAATAATTTTCTTTACAGGCTACAAGAATAAATAGTTGTGGTATTGATTTATCTTAGTTCAAAAAGTGAACGCCTTGGATAAATCAATACCACATTTTTTTTCTACTTATTTGTAGCGTTACATTGATTTAATATTTTTTATTATAATAATGTTTCATATCCGTGTCCCTTTTTTAATCCGACGTTCTAAAGGTATTAAGCGTAAAACAGCAATGATAGGTGTAAATTGACAGGTATTTTGCACGCAGAGGCCGCAGAGAAACGCTTAATTTAGATAAGCTCTGCGAACTCTGCGGCCTCTCCGTGAATTAACTCATTCATGCTTTACGATTAATATCTAAAAGGTTATAATATTATTATTTTTCAGCATATTATACTTTATGTTTTATTTTAATACAAAAAATAATACCCATCCAAATTTCTTTATATTATGTAGCATTATTGTTTAGGAAACTTTTTCAAACCTCCCTTTTACCAAATACTAAATAGAATACTCCAGTTAGTAAAAGATAGCACCCAAAACATAATTATTGGTTGTAAAAACATATATGAGTAGCTATATTTGTAACAGTTTTCTCATAGTATGTTTAGTCTTCCTACACTCCTTTTCCCTTCTGGAGTGTAGGATTCTTTACTTTAAGCCCCTTCCTTAAAAATACTCCTATAACAATTACTTGTTAACCATTTTAAAGCTAGATTTTGGTTTTATTTAGAATGACCTCCTTTAATACTTTACAATGTCAATTTTACCTATTACATTTGATGTTTATTAGATTAATGATAATAAACCTATGAGAAATCTAAAAAAGAATCAGCTAATTTCTAGGATTGAGGCAAAAAGGAAACCTTACATTTCCTTGATGGTCAATCATATTTTGTTTTCCTTTCTATTGCTATTTCTAGCACAAACAATTTCTGCCCAGAATGGTACTATAAAACGAGAGTTTAGAGGTGTTTGGGTGGCTACTGTTTTAAATATTGATTATCCACCAAAAGCCAATAAAAATACAGGCGTACAAAAGTATGAGTATATCAATATGCTAGAAGATTTTAAGAAAATGGGCATCAATGCAGTTATTTTTCAAGTACGACCTTCCGCCGATGCTTTTTATGAATCTTCTTACGAACCTTGGTCTGAGTATCTCACAGGCACCCAAGGCATCGCTCCGGAGCCTAAAGGATATGACCCGCTGGAATTCATGATTGAAGAGGCGCATGCCAGAGGAATGGAATTCCATGCTTGGTTAAATCCTTATCGAGCCACTTTTAATTTGGATACTACTAGTTTGGCGTATAAACATGTTTTTAATACCCATCGAGATTGGTTAGTAAAATATGGAAAGCGTTTTTATTTTAAACCGCATCGACATGAGGTTAGAGACCATATTACCAATATTATTGGCGAAATTGTAAAAAAGTATGATGTAGATGGCATTCATTTTGATGACTATTTTTATCCTTATAAAATTCAAGGACTACCCTACCCTGATTCTTTAGATTTCGAATTAACCAAAGGTGCAATGAGTGATAAGGACAATTGGCGTCGGCAAAATGTAGATTTACTCATCCAACAAGTCTCGCAAAAAATAAAAGCAATCAAACCCTTTGTTCAATTTGGCATTAGTCCTTTTGGTGTTTGGCGAAATAAATCAGATGACCCTGTTTTTGGTAGTAATACACGTGCTGGGCAAACTTGCTATGATGATTTATATGCAGATGTGTTGAAATGGATGCGAAATGAGTGGATAGATTATATTGTTCCACAATTATATTGGCATATCGGTTTTTCTATTGCAGACCATAAAACACTAGTCGATTGGTGGGCAAAAAATGCTTTTGGCAGAAATTTATACATTGGTCATGCCGCTTATAAAGTTGGTAATCCCAAAACAATTGACTGGCTTAACCCAGCAGAAATGCCTAGTCAAATCCGATTAAATCGAGAAGTATTTAACACGCAAGGCAGTGTCTACTTTAGTGCCAAATCCCTTAGAAACAATCCACTAAGTATCGCCGATTCTTTGACGCAGTTTTATCAATACCCCGTTCTTCATCCAGAAATGAAGTTCTTAAATATTCCAATAAATAAAGCCCCTAATTTGAAGAAAGTCTCTTTAGCAGATAGTGGTTTAAAGATTAGCTGGCATGGTAAAAAGAAAAAAGGTGGTCTATTTAGATTCCTAAGAAAAACAAAGAAATATTCGGAAAGAAATAAACCCTATTATTATGTAGTTTATAAATTTAAAGGGAATAAACTCGGAGATATTGAAAACCCAGCAAATATTTTAGCTATTACTCCTTTTGACACCAAGCAAAATTATTCCGTTTATGACCCTGATTTCGAAGAAGGAACAGATTATACTTATTATGTTACTGGCGTAAATCGGCAACACTCCGAAGGTGGGTTCAGTAACCGCCGAACCATTCAAGTAAAAAAAGGAAAGGTTAAACGGAAGAAGTAGTACTGTTGGCAGTCCGCAGTAGCTTAGGCATCCTTGCCCGAGTAGCAGTTGGCAGTCCGCAAAAATACTTGTCAAGCAGTAATCAATTCACGCATCATCCCCCCAATTGATGCGTTTAAACAATAACTTTGCTAAATTTAAACACCGTTAAGGATACTCGTATTAATGACTACCAATAAAAACATCTATATATTATACTTGCTGCTATTTTTTGTAACTAACCTTAGTTTTACAACAGCTACTACGTTGGAGACCATGCCTTTGGATAGCATTAAGCAAGTTTTTCGGGAGTTAAAGATTCCCTACGAAATACAGGAAGATTGGGTGGCTGAATTAGAAGAACTAGAAGATAGTCAAAATTCCCGTCAATTTCGTCAATTATTAGCGAAGGTTGACCGTCAACTAAAAGCTTATTTGGTTGATAAAAATAGTTATACCAAAGAAAAATCTACTAAAAATAAATTTAAAAGTCGGTTTAATAAATTTGAAAAGGGAGTTGCTAAAGCAGTCAATCAAGGCGTCAGCTCAGCAGAAACGGCTATACTATTAGAAAAAGGAAGAGTAGCTGAAAGCAAACAGAATTATGCAGAAGCTATTCATCATTACCAAAAAGCAGTAAAAAACTTGGCTGCGCAAAAAAAATGGGAAAAATGGGTAGAATATCAAGAAAATATTGCTGACTTAATGGCTAGGTTACAAGATTATGATGGCGCTTTAGAAATCTTGCCATTGGTGAAAGAAAAAATGCGAGATTTAAGAGATGGATCAGGCATGCAAAAAATTGACAAAAAAATTAAAAATTTACAAAAAAAATTAGATATTACTGTTTCCAAAGAAGCGCCTCCCATTATTTTACCTAAGCCACCTGCAACCCCAGTTCCTCCTGTTGTTACTACAACAAAACCTACAGTTACAGCTACTCCACGAGTTTCTGAAATGGCAGCACAAATTAAAAGGCAAGAAGAACAATTTGCCCAACAACAAGCCACTATTGCCGCTAGGAAACAAGAGATGGCAGATGCTGCTCAGAAATTAGAAGAAGCTGAAAGAAATAAAGATTATAAAAAGATTGCCGCCCTAAATAGGAAAGTTCGAAATTTAGAAAAAAAGCGAAAGGAAGATGAAGCAGCAGCTAGTACTGCTGAAAAAGCTTTAATTGAACAGAAATTAATATTAGCAGAAAAAGAGAAAGAATTAAACAAACAAGAAACGGCTAATTTAAGATTATATGGAGGAATGGCAGCCTTAGGTTCGCTTTTTTTCTTAACTTTTTTAATGTATAGAAGTAAGAAAAAAGACCATAAAAAATTAGCGGTTGCTTATGATGAATTAGCCGAAGCTCAAGAGGAATTGAAAGTCGCTGAACAGAAAATTAAAGGGCTTTTGGACCAACAAGTTTCAGGGGCGGTTGCCGCTGAATTATTGGCAGAAAATAGCCCTGGGGCAAAAAAGCACGAACGACGTTTTGTTTGTGTGATGTTCTTAGACATTCGAGATTTTACCCCTTTTGTAGAGTCTAAAACACCAGAAGAAATAATTGAGTATCAGAATAATGTACTCGGTTTTATGATGGAAAAAGTCATTGAACATAAAGGTATTGTCAATACTGTTTTGGGAGATGGGTTTATGGCTACTTTTGGTGCACCTATTTCTGCTGGAAATGATTGTTTACAAGCTTATAAAGCTGCCGTAGAAATCATGCAAATGGTGAGAGAAAAAAGCCGTACTGGGCAAATTCCGCCTACAAAAATTGGTATTGGGATGCATGCAGGAAATGTCGTTGCAGGAAATGTGGGTACTAAGACTAGAAAGCAATATTTAGTCACTGGAAATACGGTAATTATCGCTTCTCGATTAGAGCAATTAAATAAGCAGTACGGCAGTTCGCTAATTATTTCAAAAGAAGTGGTAGAACAATTACCCACTGCGATGAACTTACCTAAAGTATTTGATAAAGTGAAGGTGAAAGGAAGGAGTAAACCTGTGGAGATTGCTAAATATGGGTAGTTAGCAGTTAGCAGTTAGCAGTTAGCAGTTAGCAGTTAGCAGTTAGCAGTTAG
>JAFMDF010000399.1 GCA_017857395.1 Bacteroidota bacterium
AAAGAAATTGAAGAATATTAACTGCCGCTAACTTCTTGCGCAAACCACTAGTTGGTATTCCAATTTAGCAGAACCACCAATAATAGACCGAGTATATTTAGGGTCTTGAAAATTAGGGGAACTTCTTCGATTAAGGGGATCATTATCAACAGTAGGAAAAGCAGGGCCAAAAATTCGAGGCATGTAATCCAAAGGGTTTTCCGCTTTCAAATCCTCACTTTTTGTGCCTTTTATCGTTATTTTCAATTTATCAGAAGGTTTATATAATAAAGATAGTCTTCCTCCATAAAATTGGGTTTTATTAGCCGCTTTAGCACGGTCATTATTCTCTATCAACAACCACCCATCTCTTTTGCGATAAGCTCCTGTAAATCTAATGGCTAGTTTATCTTTTGCCAACATTAAATTACCTTTTCCTCTAAGTTGAAGCAGGCTATAATTGCCACCTGATAATTCTAATGCGCCACTATTTCCCATTTTTGGAGATTCCGTCAGGACATGCAATACGCCACCAATTGTATTTTTTCCAAACAAAGTACCTTGTGGTCCTCTCAAAACTTCCACTCGTTCAATGTCCATTAAGGAAGAATTGAAATGGTAAGCTCTTGAGAAGTAAACTTCATCAATGTATAAACCAACCGCATTTTCAATCCCTGGATTGGAAAAATCACTATTTAATCCTCTCAAAGAAAAGGAAAAAGAGCCTGGAACGTACGATTCGGTTAATAAATTTGGAATCGCAAAAAAGGCTTCTGCGACACTACTTGCTGTCTTTTGCTCAATTTCCAGCGCATCTACTACAGAAATGGCAATTGGTACATCTTGCATCTCCTCCTCCACTTTATTAGCAGTAACAATAACATCTTCAATTTTTACTGCCTGAGAAGTTAGTTTGATATCCTCTTCGGATTCAAATAATTTCCCATCAGGAGTTACTCTATAAAAATCAGAATATTCCGCGTACCCTAAATATTGAAAGCGGACCAATTGATAAACTTGGTCTTTTTTATAAGGAATTTGGAGTTCATAATTTCCTCTTTCATCTGTTTCCGTAAAAGCAGGTGTTCCGTCTGCAAATACTTGTACGCCTACTAATGCTTCTCCATCAGCATCATCGGTGACCTGGCCTCTTAAAATCGTCTGCGCTTCCAAGGTTCCCAAAAAGGAAATCAAGAAAATTACTATACCCAGATAGTAAAGTTGTTTTTTCATAATATGCATTAAGTCAGAATCAATGTTCTAGTCCAATTTTAATATGGACATCAAAGAATTATAATAATTAGTTTTCTAGCCTACTTAATTATTAAAATGGAAGTACATATTCAGCAACAAAAGTAGTAGAAAAATTGAGTTAACCTACTGGTTACTACATTTTTCATTACATATAATTATTATCTATTTTTACAAAATAGATATCATTGCTTTTAACAAAATATAGGCACGAAATTTTAACTTTTAGTGTTTGTTATTAGGGGGGGAAATATATGGGTGAGGGAATAATAATTGTAGGAAGGTAGCCTTCTATTTAAACAAAAATACAGACATTACAGGTAAATAACAACTACTCTAAACATAATTAAAATCCCAATTTGTAATGACTTAGGTTTCAATAAAATTTAATTATTTTTCGATTGCGATAAAGATAAAGTAGGCATATAAAAACGAGTAATCATACTTTTTTTAAAGTAAAACCAAAAGTAGAACCTAATCCTGGTGAGCTACGCACATTAATAGTCTGTTTGTGTGCTTCTACAATATGCTTAACAATAGATAAGCCCAAACCTGAACCTCCAATTTGTCGAGACCGACTTTTATCTGCTCGATAAAATCGGTCAAAAACATGGTTCAAATGCTCTTGAGCAATTCCTAAACCACTATCTGCTATTTCTATTAGAATACGAGAATCCATATCATAAAAACCAACTTTAGTCCGGCCATTTTCTTTTCCATATTTTATAGAGTTTTCTATTAAATTGACCAAAACTTGTCTAATTGCCTCTCTATCAGCTTCCACTTTAAAATTTTGGCTGGCTCCATCTTTATAAGCTAAAGTGATTTCTTGTTTTTTAGCCTTAATTTCTAAATCTTCAAATACTTCTCCGACCAATTCCTTTAAGTCAAAAACCTGTAAATCCATCACTAATTTCCCAGATTCCAATTTATTGATTGCCTCTAAATCTGTTACAATCGTATTTAATCGCTCTACATTTTTAGCCGCCCTTTGTAGGTATTTCATATTGATGTTATCATCATATAAAGCACCTTCAATCAGCGTATGAATAAAACCTTGAATATTAAAGATGGGTGTTTTTAATTCGTGAGAAACATTGCCAAGGTATAAACGGCGGTAGGATTCCATTTCTTTGAGGGAGTTAATTTCAGTTTGCTGTTCTAACGCCCAATCTGCCACTTCTTTTTCTACTTCTTGAATAATGTCTGTGTCAACATCCAGTTCCTTATTTTTTTCAGCTGATTTTAGTTTAAATTTATGAATACTTTTATAAATCAATTTTATCTTTCGATAGATATATTTTTTAACAAAAAAGAGTATGGAGAAATAAGCAGATAAACCAATTAGTCCTATCCACACTAAAAAACGTACATCCAATTCCACCCCTCCAAAAAGAAAAAATAAAAGTAAAAACAAGCCATTAAAAGCGACAATTAAGCCAGAAGCATAGATGGCGATTTGTCTTGGTGTTAGATTTTTAAGCATTGAATGGATAATTGAAATTTAGGAGTTGGTCTTGCGCTTGAATCATTTTTAAAATTAATGAAATGTTTGACAAGCTTATCCGAGTAATTGATATTTCTATTGATTTTAAATTGAAAATGTAAAATTCAAAATCTAAAAGTAGATTACTATCCAAAGTAGATTTGGACACAGAGAAAACACGGAGAAGACACAGATAACACAAAGTAATCAAGTTCAGAAAACCAAGACTCTTACCTCTCTGTCTCCTTTGTGATTTCTGTGTCCTAAAAATTGTATAGGAGTGTAATCTAAAAGTGTGGCAACCTAATAAACAACTGATTACTAATAAAGTGCATTTGTCTGCTTACTTTTAAATTTTAAATTTATTATTTTCAATTTTAGATTTAGAAATGTCAACTGCTTTTAAACAATTCATTTCATCAAAACTCATACTTATACCCAACGCCCTTTATAGTCTTAATATAATCACTCCCTAATTTCTCTCGTAATTTTCGAATATGCACATCAATCGTGCGGTTTCCGACAATTACATCCGTTCCCCAAATTTTATTGAAAATTTCTTCTCGAGTAAAAACCTTCCCCGGTTTAGAGACCAAAAGACCTAATAATTCAAATTCCTTTTTTGCTAATTCTATTTTCTCGGCTCCTCGCAAAACTAAAATCCGTTCTTTATCAATGGTCAAATCACCAGCAGTAATGATTTCCATACCATCATCTGCATCTTTACGACCAGATCTTCTCAATAAAGCATTTACCCTACTGACTAAAACTCTAGGTCGAATCGGCTTAGTTATATAATCATCCCCTCCAACATCTAATGCTGCAATTTGAGAATAGTCTTCGTCTCTTGCGGTCAAAAAAGCAACGACTGTATTATCAAATAAAGCGTCTGAACGCAATTGTCTACACACTTCTACTCCATCCATTTCTGGCATCATAATATCTAAAATAATTAGATCTGGTTTAACCCGTCGAGCTTCCTGTAAACCAGCTAGACCATTCTCTGCTGTAGATACTCTAAATCCTTCCTTTTGCAAATTATATTTAACGAATTCCAGAATATCTGGCTCGTCATCTACCACTAAAATTTGTGGATTGTCATTCATAATAATGCGTTTTTAAATAAATTTCTGCAAGTTGCAATAATAGAACTTACGCAAACATAACACTATTGAAGGGCGCAAAGGTTGATTAGATATTAATTTAGTGTTAAGAATATAATTCAGTAGAATAGAGAAAAGAGACCATTTCATTAAGAGAAGAGAGATAGACCAGCGAATGATTAGCTCATTTTTATATAAAGAGAATCATTAATCAGGAATTTACAATGAATCTCCAATTTCTCCTCTCTATTCTCTCTTCTAAAAAACTATCCATAAATAAATTCATGAATAGATTTAGAAATAACTCTAGCATCAATATCTGTTGTTAAGCGCTCCCCTAACATGTAAATATTAAAAGAGTAAGGTCCATTTTTTTCATTTAAATGGCCACTCGCCACCCAATCAGAAAAATCATCCAAATTATAATAAATACCTAGTTCATATTCTTGCTTCACCAAATTATAAATTACGAATAATTCGAAGTGAACAAATTTATCGCAGTAAACTTTGAGATACATCGGTTGATCCAATAAGTCTTCCAAAAAAGGGTCTGAGCCAGAAGATTCATAAGGTGGGAATAAGAAAATTTCACTTTTAGTATTCATTTTATCTAAATAAAACTGAACTAAGTTTAATTTTCCTTTTAATAGTTGGGAAGGAATGTTTTTAGTTTCTAATTTATCAAAAGGCTTCCAATCCTTATTATATAAGTCATAATAATCAACATCTCCAATCCTTGCTTTATAATCAAATCGCGGATTACCTGGCACAACATACCCTGGATAATAATAACGTTTCCTTTCCTCTATCGCAAATTTCATCTCTAACAGCATCGTATAAAATCCTAAACTGTGTTGATCATATTCAGGGTTAAAAATGCCATTAATACTAGCGATACTAGTTTTTCCAACATCAAAAAAACTAGCTGCCACCAATTCTTCTCCTAAATAAACTTCTATTTGACGAGTATCATAAATAGAGAAATTAGCTCCTGACATCAAGGATTGATTCAAGGTTCTATGAACGCCCGTTTTAAAACGAACTCGATGTTTCTGATACAATTTCTCTTTTGGTAAATCTATACGTGCTGGTCCTATTTTATAAGTAAAGAGTTTAGCATTGCGATTAAGTAATTTTCGCGAGCGTTTTTTAAATTTAAAATCCTGTAAATCTTGTCGAATCCAAATCGCCGAAAAAAAACCTTTTTCCATAAAAAGAAACCAACAAGTAAAAATGGTTTGTCCCATTCTAAACCATCCATTTGCTAAATATTCATCTAGATTTTCTGCTGGTATCCGATTTATTGGGTAGTGTATTTCTGTATACATTCTTGGTGTTATGCTAATTATTCTTGCTTATAATAACCTATTTTGGGGTTATAGCGTATAAATATATGCTTCTTAAAATCATGCCAGCTAAGGATTCTTACTTATAATATTGCGCTCAAAACCAAAATTAGGGTAAGCACCATTCCCAAAACAGTTATTATCCAATTTCTTTTTTTGGTCATTAGTCGAGAAATCAAGTAAATAACAATGGTAAATAAACCCATAAAAATAGGAACCCAATTTAAGACAAGCGCAGCCATTCCTGCATCATCTGGAACGCCTCCTCTTTTAATATAAAACGTATTTAAAATAATTGAAGCAACTATTATCGTTAGAACATTCCATAATGGTTTGTCTAAATTAGTACTTGTTTGGTTCGTCATTTTTATTAGGTTTAATCCTTAAAACATCCTGTTTTGCAATACCAATCTTCGCCTTTTTACCTTTTATTTTTTCTTGCTGAATCCGCTTTAATAATTGGTTCATTTTACTGCGTTTAACTGCAGTAAAAGCATAAAAATCTTTTACCTCAATTAATCCAATTTCGTCTTTTTTCAACAAGCCTTTTTTAGATAAAAAGCCCACTATATCAATTTTGTTTATTTTATCTTTTTTCCCTTTGCCAATCCACAAAGTTTGCCATTTTGGAGGTGGTGGTGCAGGCATCTCTTTCAAGACAAATTCAGTTGGTGCTTCCGTCAAATAAGCAGGTAAATACTCTTCTTCATGCATTAGCAGTAGCACCGTTCCATCGGCATGCATTCTAGCTGTTCGACCATTTCTATGCGTAAAATCTTCTCCTCTATTAGCTAAGTGGTAATGTACTACATATTTAATAGAAGGAATATCCAACCCTCTAGCTGCTAAATCGGTAGTTACCAAAATATTATAGCTCCCATTTCTAAATTTAGATAAGGTTTTTTCTCGGTCAATCTGTTCTAATCCTCCATGAAAAACATTATGATAAACATTCTTTGATGCTAAAAAATCACTCACCCTATCCACTGTTTCTCGATAATTGCAAAAGACCAACATCGCTGCGGAATCTACGTTACAAATCAATTTATACAAAGTATTCAGTTTATCTTTTTCGGGCGAATTCACTACTTGAATCGCTAATTTTTTTTCAGCCGTTTTTGGCTTTGAAAAACTAAGTTTAATAGGTCGATAAACTTCGGCAAAACGAGGAATATCAATCAAGTCAGTCGCCGAAGTTAAGATTCTTTTTTTAATAGCAGGCATGGCTTTGATAATATCTACCATGTCCTCCTGAAAACCTATCTCCAATGATTTATCAAATTCATCTAACACTAACAATTCTGCCGCCTTCAAACTTATATTTCGACGATGAATATGATCTGCCAATCGCCCCGGTGTAGCTATTAAAATAGCAGGAGGTTGGGATAAATTTCTTTTTTCTATACGAACAGGATGCCCTCCGTAGCAACAATTGACCTTAAAAGGAATTTTCATACTTCTAACAACCGATTCTATTTGTAAAGCCAATTCTCTAGTCGGTGCTAAAATTACTGCCTGTACTTCTCGTTTACCTAGCTGCAATTCTCGCAAAATTGGCAATAAAAAAGCAAGCGTTTTACCAGTTCCTGTGGGCGAACGCAAGACAATATCACGATCTGTCTCCGCAGCTTCTAAAGTAGCCAACTGCATTTCATTTAAGGCTTCAATATTTAAACTTTTTAAGACCTTTTTTAGTTGATCTTCAAACTGCACATTTTTCTTTTCTGGCATGCTTTATTTGTACAGGCGAATTCATTCGCCTTAGTTAAAATGTAGGTAAAATAGTAATTACTCCACCTTTTTATATTATTGTTGATACAAGCGTTTAACCTCTCGCATAATCGGTTTTTTCCTACTTTTCTCCCGATTATCCATTTGGTCAAATTCTTCTAATAATTCCCCTAATAATTTTTTAGCATCATTGGGTCGTTTCTGTTGCTTGCATAAATTTGCTGTATTCCAAGCGATGTTTATGATTGGCAAAACGAGCATCCATATCTTGAAAATGGATATTTGCTTCGTCTTTTTGGTCTAAATGAAATAATGACCAAGCATAAGCAATTCTTTCTTCTGAATTTTTAAAAGCAAAATCAGCTTGTAATTTTTCACCGCAAGCTACAACAGTTTTGTAATCCTTTACCAAAAACCCTGCTTTTATCAACTTCATTAATAATTCAGGGTCATCTGCGCTGATGCCTGTCCTACTTTTTTTATATAGTTCAATCGCTTCTTCTGCTCTTCCTACATTGACATATTCATCCGCTAATTTAATTCTATTCGTAGTTGTATCTGCTATTTTTAGTTCTTTTTCTAATTTTTCAATCTGGTAATTGGGGCTACCCACGTAAAGTTGGACTAAATTAGCGAAAAGAGTTAACTTAGGGGCAA
>JAFMDF010000400.1 GCA_017857395.1 Bacteroidota bacterium
ATGTCTTATATGTCAAAGAACTGCTCTTCTAAAAAGATGTGGGGTGTCAATAGACAGAGAAAGTAGTTCCTAATTTTGAATTACAATACTTCCTGAAAATTGCCATTCAAATAGCGGATGCTTTAGGGCAAATCCATCAGCAAAAAATCATTCATAAAGACATTTGTCCGCACAATATTTTAATTGAACAGGAAGCACAAATCGTTAAAATTATAGACTTTGGCTTGGCTACTTCTCTTAATCTAAAAACGACCTATTTAGGCAATCCAGCACAAATCCAAGGCAATCTAAATTATATCTCTCCTGAGCAAAGTGGTCGTATGAATCGGACGGTTGATTACCGAAGTGATTTATATTCTTTGGGGGTAACCCTCTATGAATTGTTGATAGGCAGATTGCCTTTTGAAAAGGAAGACCCTTTGGAATTAGTACATTGTCATTTGGCAGTTACGCCCGTTTCTCCGTTGGAATATTTGCCCGCTCCTCACGCGCAAAACACTATACATCAATCTATTAGCAAAATTATTTTAAAATTATTAAAGAAAAATGCGGAAGACCGATATCAGTCTGCTTTTGGTTTAAAAAAGGATTTAGAAACTTGTATGAATGCAGTAAAAACTGAAAAAGACTTAAGTCTTTTTCAGTTAGGCTTAGCAGATTTTTCCGAAAAATTTCAGATTCCTCAAAAATTATATGGTAGAGGTACTGAATTAACCACTTTAGTCAATGTCTATAAAAGTGTAAGTCAAGGCGACACACAGTTATTACTAGTCAGCGGTTATTCGGGGGTGGGCAAATCAGCCATAATTTATGAAATCCATAAGCCGTTAACAGAAAATAAAGGCTACTTTATTGAAGGGAAATTTGACCAATTTCAACGTAATATTCCCTATTACGCTAGGTTCGCCCAAAATTAGTTAATAAAATAAAATATTATCAAAATAATATTTTGATTTATGTTTAAAATGCAGAATTTTATTTATTTTAAATAAACTCTTTTCAGGTTATTATTTTAGGGTTAAAAATAATATTTTAATTATATTTATTTAATAAAAATAAATACGAACAAAATACTGTTTTAAAGATAAAAATACTTTTAATACAGAATATTATTTCGTGTAATTTATGTATTAATCAAAAATTTGAGCGAACCTAGCGCTATTATGCTTGGATTCAAGCGTTTGATAATTTTGTGCAATTATTGCTAACAGAAAATCAAACGCAGCTAGAAAAATGGAAAACTCATTTTTTGATTGCGCTAGATGGTAAAGGAAAGGTATTGACAGATTTGTTACCCTCCTTGATGAAAATTATTGGAGCGCAAGCAGATTTACCAGAACTCTCCCCCAAAGAAAATCAGAACCGCTTTAACACCGTTTTTTCTGAATTTATCAAAACTATTGCCCAAAAAGAACACCCCCTTTTTATCTTTATTGATGATTGGCAATGGACAGATATTCCTTCTTTGGATTTACTAGAAAAATTATTATTAGAAGTTAAAGTAGAATATTTACTCATAGCTGGTGCATATCGGAATAATGAGGTAGTCGCTGACCATCCTTTTGCCAAAACAAGGGTGAAAATCAGTCAGCAAGGGAAAACCGTAACAGAAATTCATCTGGATAATTTGCTAAAAGAGGATATTAATGACCTAATAGCGGATACGCTGAAATGTCCCTTGGAGTATTGTCAACCATTGAGTCAATTAATTTTTAATAAAACAAATGGCAATCCCTTCTTTCTACGTCAGATGTTACAATCACTTTATGAAAAAGAGGCGATTAAACTAAGATATGATTCCCGTATTGGGATGCAATGGGATTGGGACATGCAGGAAATTGAAAGCTTGAAAATCACCGATAATGTAGTGGAATTGATGGTGGAAAAAGCCCGAAAATTGCCCAATAGCACCAGAAAAGTGTTGGAATTAGCAGCTTGTATTGGTACGTTGTTTCCTTTATCCATCCTTTCTTTAATTTATCAAAAAAATACAAAAGAAACCTATCAGGATTTACTAATTGCCTTGGAAGAAGGCTTAGTGGTGCCATCGAACGACAAATACACTTTCTCGCATGACCGCATTCAGCAGGCGGTCTATTCGCTGATTCCTAAAAAAGAGAAAGAGCATTTTCATTATCGAATCGGTCAATTACTATTAGCTGATCAATTGAAAAATAAAGAAGAGGGCACATTAGCCAACGTCTTTGATATAGTCAATCAGCTAAATTATGGAAGGCATTTCATTAAAGAAACTAGCGAAAAAGAACAGGTGGCGCAATTAAATTTACAAGCAGGTATTCAAGCCAAACGTTCCATAGCTTATGATTCGGCTTTGCATTATTTGAAAATTGGGCAGTCTTTATTGGAAAAAGATACATGGGAAAAAAGGTACAAATTGACTTTTGGAATTTATCGGCATTTGGCAGAAACAGAAGCACTTTGTTTAAACTTCGAATCGGCGATAAATTTATTTGAAACTACTTATCAAAAAGCTAAAAACTTAAAAGATAAGGTGAATATAGCCGAGTATCAAATTTGGTTAAATCAACTTAATCTTAGTAGTGCTGGTAAAGAAGGCATAAAGATAGCTGAAAGGGCACTTTTACTTTGTGGTATTTCTTTTCCTGAAACGGATAAAGCAATAAGTAGCGCAATTCAAGCGAAAGAAGCGGCTATTCAAAAGGCATTGGGTACAAAAGGGATGGAAACTTTTCGAGATTTACAAGAAGTTACGGATATTTCCAAAAAAATGGCCTTCAAACTCTTCCCTCGTTTAGTATTTGTAGTTGGTTTGCAATCAGGAAGAGATAAGACCTATTATTTGTTTGTGCTCTCTAGTATTCAACTAATTTTGGACTATGGTAAAGATGAAAATGCCATTGCATTATTACCCCATTATTGTAGTATTTTAGCTTATCAAGAAAAGTATAAGGAAGCCTATCAATTAGCGGAAATAGCACTAGTATTAGCAGGAGCTTATCCCGATTTCCATGCCAAACCACAGTTTTTGAACCGAGTAGCTATTTGGGGATTAATTTATGGCAAACATTTGAATGCAGGGTATCCACTTTTAGAAAGAGGCATTCAAATCGGTCGAAGAAATGGGAATTTTGTGGATGCCTTAGTTTGCCAGTATGACCAAGTGCTTCATAGCGGTTCTCATGGAGAGCCAATTCACGAAGTAGAAAATATTGCAAAGAATTTAATTAAAGAGGCAAATAAAATTGGCTTTCTAAGTTTGTTCTTTTATGCTATTGTTGATACTTATTTTTTGCTATTTCTTAAACATGGATTGCACAAATATCGCTTGCAAAAATTGCCAGAAGGAGCATCGCAATTCAAGATGCAGGCACCGAATCTCAATAAATGTTGGATGGGGTTAAATAAAATGAGGCAACATTTTTGGCTTGGAGAATATAGAGAAGTATTGGATACCTTAGATAACTATAAAGCATATATTGATAATGGGGCTGCTAATATTAAATGGGCAGACCATTTTTTCTGCCAAGCTTTAACCATCATCGCTTTACAAATAGAATTTTCTCCAAAAGAAAAAAAACACTATGCTATCAAATTAACCGATTGCCGTCGAAAAATAAGATTAATGTCGGAAGCTTGCCCAGACAATTTCCTACACAAACATCTATTAATAGAGGCCGAAATGGCAAGACTAACAACAACAGATTGGCAACCTGCCAAATTGTATCAACAAGCCATCCAAGCCGCTAAAGACTATGGTTTCGGTCATATTGAGGCTTTGGCCAATGAATTATGTGGTAAATTTTGGCAGGAGCTGGAACAATTTACCTATGCTCAAATACATTTTCAGCAAGCCCATGAATGTTATCAAACATGGGAAGCGTTTGTATTGGCCGAAAAATTAACGCTAGCATTCCCAACCTATTTTAATCAACCTTCGACGGAACAAAGAAAAAGTTCGAGTAGTAGTAATTCGCTACAATTTGATTTAGAAAGTTTATTAAAAGCATCCCAAATCCTTTCTGGTGAAATTGTATTAAGCAATTTAATCGCTAAAATGTTGCCTATTGTGATTGAAAATGCGGGGGCAGAGAAAGTGTTTTTAATTGGAGTAAAAGCGCAAGATTTCCATTTAATCGCACAGGCAAAAGTTGGTGAAGAAGTGGCATTTTATGAGCAACAAAAAATAAAAAGGACTACTGAATTTTCGGTGGAAATTTTAAATTATGTGGCCAATTCGCTAACTTCGCTGGTATTAGACAATGCGGTTATTGCGGAACAATTTAGCCACGATTTATACATTCAGACAGTCCAGCCAAAATCAATTTTATGTTTTCCTATTTTTAGAAAAGAGCAATTAAGCCATTTATTTTATATGGAAAATAATTTGGCAACGGGTGTTTTTACCCCCCAAAGGTTAGCTATTTTACAATCTTTATCTGCTCAAATTGGTATTTCTATTGAAAACGCTTTACTCTATGAAAAACAGGAAAAAGTAAGAGCTGCTTATAGCAAGTTTGTCCCACATCCTTTTCTAAAAGTGTTGGGACATGAAAGTATTCTCGATGTGAAATTAGGCGACCAAACCCAGCAAAATATAAGTGTACTTTTTTCTGATATTCGAGCCTATACTACGCTATCTGAAACCATGACGCCAGCAGAAAATTTTGATTTCCTAAATGCCTATTTGAGAAGAGTCGCCCCAGCCATCAAGCAAAATAAAGGCTTTGTAAGTCAATATTTTGGGGATGGCATCATGGCTTTGTTTCTAAATAAATCAGAAGACGCCGTTCGAGCAGCAGTAGAAATGCAAAGAAAACTAAAGGATTATAATGAAGAACGAAAAAAGAAAAGCAGAAAACCCATTAAAATTGGAATCGGTATTAATACGGGGCTATTAATGCTAGGCATCTTAGGAGAAAAAGACCATCAGCAAGCTACCGTTGTATCGGATGCAGTCAATACGGCCTCTCGTTTGGAAGGTTTGACAAAATATTATCATTCCAATATCATCATTACGGAAGATGTGCTAGCAGGCATCGCAACGCCAGCCGATTTTGATTATCGTTTTTTGGGCAAAGTGCTAGTAAAAGGTAAATTGGACGTAGTTGCTATTTATGAAGTTTTTGATAATGATAGACTAACCCTAAAAAAGTTAAAACTAAGTGCGAATCCTGCTTTTCAAAAAGGATTGGATTTTTATTTTGAAAAAGATTTTATCGGCGCTATCACCCATTTTAAAAAAGCACTTACCCTATACCCAAATGCTCCTATTATCCAGCGCTATTTTCAAAAATCTGCGGAATTGATTACTCAAGAATTGCCATTGGATTGGACTGGGGCAGAGGTGATGTCAGAGAAATAACTTGATTTTCGGAGATTTAAATATCCATTAATTATAGGAATGTTTTTAGCATTTTTTGTTCGAATGGCAAGGAGCTTTATTTTAATGTGTATATTCACCGAAATCAATTGTAATCTAGTCAATCAAAAAACTACATGCCTCAAAAAAAAGCGCCTTGGTACTTCCTTTTATTACTTATTTTAGCTGGAGAATCTGTATTTATTATTCCATTTGTGTTGGCAAGAGTTTTTAGACCAACCGTATTGGATGCCTTTGGTTTGGACAATGTTCAGTTGGGTTTTTGTTTTTCTATCTATGGGATGGTCGCTTTACTTTCCTACCTCTTTGGAGGCCCCTTAGCCGATAAATTTCCGCCTAGAAAATTGATTGCAGTAGCCTTATGGACAACTGCCTTAGGCGGATTGGTCTATGCCACTTTTCCAAGTTATACTACACTAAAAATACTCTACAGTTATTGGGGCTTTACCACCATTTTCTTATTCTGGGCGCCGATGATTAAAGCGACTAGGGTCTGGGGTGGAGCTACGTCTCAAAGTAAGGCATTTGGCTTTTTGGACGGTGGACGTGGATTGGTAGGGGCGCTAGTTGGAACGATGGGGATCCTTGTTTTTTCTTTATTTCTGACGTCCGAAATTGCGGAGGCAACTGTTGGGGAGAGTAGGGCAGCCTTCAAGTATGTGATTTTGGTATCGACTGGTTTCGTTGCGTTAGTAGGTCTATTAGTCTGGTTTTTTATGAAACTGGATGCCGAAGTAGAAAAGGAGATTATTTTGGAGAAAATTACGGTATCACAAGTTAAAGAAGTGTTGCGTTTGCCTGCTGTATGGTTACTGATGGTTATTATTTTATGTGCTTATGTAGGCTATAAAATCACAGATATTTTTTCCCTATATGCCGAAGATGTGATGTTGTATAATCAAGTAGAAGCTGCTCAAGTAGGTACTTTTTTATTATTTACCCGCCCTGTCGTTGGTGTACTAATTGGCTTGTTGGCAGACCGTTCTGAAACAACTTTATGGTTGGTGCTGAGTTTTGTTATTTCCTTCTTGGGCGCCATATTATTCGCTACAGGTATCATTTCAGATGGAACAACCGCTTTGTTCTTTATCTCGACTTTGATCGTTGCGACTGGCGTGTATGCTGCTCGTTGTCTATATTTTGCGGTGATGGAGAATGGTCAAATCCCCTTGGTGTTGACGGGTACGGCAGTTGGTCTTATTTCCCTTGTCGGTTATACCCCTGATATATTTTCAGGGCCAGCGATAGGCTATTTTTTAGAGCATTCGCCTGGTGCAGCTGGGCATCAACATGTGTTTTGGATGTTGGCTGTATTTTCTTTTATGGGAGGTATTGCAGCTTGGTATTATTACCGACTTTATAGAAAGGAGCATTAGATTAATTTTTTTGATTTAGTATCTTTTTTTGTTCCTTGATAAATAACAGAAGCTTTTGATTATTAATAAATAGGCTTGTTTTTACCTAGCGGAATTATTTTTTTAGCATAAAATCCAATATCGTGCTTTCGTTTATAGCTGGTGTGCCACCCGATTGAGTGGCGACAAAAGCACCTGTGGCACAAGCAAATTTCAGACAGTCCTGCCAGTTAGTTCCGATAGACATCTTATAAAGGAAAGCTGCCAAAAAAGAATCGCCACTACCAACCGTATCTTTTACTGTAACAGGAAAACTTTCTTGTGCATATAATATCCCATCGTGCATACAAAAAGCCCCATCTTTCCCTTGAGTCATTATGATGGTTTCAATTGCAAATTTTTCCATTAGCAAAGCCATTTGATTGGCTAAATCTCCTTTTACCCCATTCCAATCAAGAATAATTTCCAATTCTTCGTCATTCATTTTTACAATATCGGCTTTTTGCAAAAGCGTTTCTACTAAAGTTTGGGAATAGAAGGGTGGGCGAAGATTAACATCAAAAACGACTTTTTGTGCTTGTTCAGCTAAATGGAGTAGTGTTTTAAGATTGGCTTCACTTCGACAAATTAGACTACCAAAAAGTAGAAAATTAGCGTTGGCAACTGCTTGTTCTCTGTCGGCATCTACAAATAAGAAATCCCAGGCAACAGGTTCAACTATCTCATAACTTGCACTACCTTTGTCATTCAGCGTAACTTGTACGGTACTAGTATCATAAGTATTTAGACTTTGGACGGAAAGACGTTCAAAAAAAATAGGCAAAACTATTGCTTA
>JAFMDF010000074.1 GCA_017857395.1 Bacteroidota bacterium
GGAAAGAAATTGAAGAATATTAACTGCCGCTAACTTCTTGCGCAAACCACTAGGAAGATTTTCTGCCGCCATTGTTTTTGACAATTCAAAAGGCAGCAGCAGAGGGGAACTGATAAATACTTGGCATAAAATAAAGGATAGCGTGATTAAAATTTTCATAAGGGTAATTTTGATTTGATTAATTATTAAAAGAGTTGCCCTTAATGGAAAGCGATATGTATACTAGCGCAAGGATTTATTATACAGCAAAAATAATGCCCTTCTTTTGATAGTTTGTTAAAAATAAAAAGCCCGAAGCTTATCCCACTAAGCTTCGGGTTCAACGATTATTGCTCATGAACGAAGCAATATATTATGTGAATAGGTCCAAAATTATTTCTGTTGTCGGTTGTCGGTTATCTGTTGTCTGTAAAAACCTAATCGGATAGCTGATAATAAGTCGATAAAAAATGGTGTCAAGTGTAATGCAAATACGTCTTGCCTGACACCTAGTACCTGACACCCGATACCATTTTTAGAATAACATTACCGTAAACTAAAAGCCGCAGAACCTAAGTAACCTACATTCGACCAAAGCGCTACATTATACAAGCCTGCGTCCATTTTATCAGTTGGTTGAAAAGCCATACTTATTTTTTGATTGGCATTTAAAGTAATGGTTTCTACGCCTGCGACTTCTACTTTTAATGCACCATTGGCAGTAGGAACATCCATAGGAGTAGAAGCAATCTTTTTTACTGGAATTCCTTCTCCGTCGGTTACCACTAAATAAATTTCGTGCTCTTTCTGCAATGCTGTTGGAATATTAGCTAAATCAAAATCGACTTTAATAGCTCTAGCTTGCTTGGCTTTAGTGGTCAATTTTTCTTTTTTATCTGCTATTTGAATTTGAAAACGGGTTGCTTGAAAACCTGCTGGTGCTAAAGTGAATAACCTTGCTTGTATCTTCGTATTTTGAGCATTCAAGTCCTCAACTTGTGCCGTTAGTTGTGTATTCTCGTCATTAACTACCGCTAATTCTACATCTAAAGATTCTTTGGCTACGGTCAAATCTTTATTATTGGTTTGTAAAGTCGCAATTTCTGCGAATAATTCTTCTTTAGAGGTATTTAATTCCGCAATGCGCTGCTGCATTTCTTCATTGCTGATTTTCGTTTTGGAGAGTGCCCTTTTGATTTTGCTAATTCTACCTTTTAAGCCTTTTATTTTCTCTTCGGCATCGACAATTTTGACTTCTAATGCTGTATTTTTTTCTATTTCTAGATCATAATTAGTAGTCAACTGACTGACTTCTGCTTCTAAGCCTAATCTTTCATCATTTAACTCGGATAGTGCTGATTTCAATTGAACCGTCTTGTGTGCATGGGTATTGGATTCATTGCTAAAGTGGTAGATACCACCAATAGCAACTAGTAGAAATACAAATAAAACGGCAATAGCTACTTGAAAACCTGTTTTGTTGTTGTTGGTAGGATTATTTAAATTAGACATCTTAATGATTTTAACTCAAAAGGGTGGTTGCTAAAACTACAACACCTTTTCTTTACCAGCCCATATCTTTTAAGCGATAGGGGAGGAGAGAGGTTGAGTTTGGTTAATAATGAATAAAACGCTGCTTATATCACTAATTTTTAGGGTGTAAACTTCGGTGATAAGAACAGGTAATATTTTTTTTTAGTATGTAAGAAATTGTAGGTTAGTAATTTGGTGTAGTGAAGTAGCTGATAATAGAAGTGAATTAGCCAATAACACTTTTATAGTAATAATAGATTGATTATAAAAATGACCTATTGGTAAAAATGTTGGAACTTAAATATATTAATTGATTTGTCCTGTCACAAATGGCACGTTTGTTGTTTGAATTTATTTTATAATAAGTATGAATTTATAGACGATTTCTTCTTGCTACCCTCCATTATTTAAAGGTTTATTGAATAACAAACACCAATTCTTTTAAAATGGAGAAATCATTTCGTCAACAACCAACCCTCCCTGTTTTTGAGCTTAAAGAAACAATCATTGTTTGGAAAGTTTGTCTCGCTCTAATAACTTTATCTACCATTGTGGGCGCTTTGTTCAGCTTAATAGGTAAGTATGATTATCTATTATGGAGTATATTAAGCTATATAGGAGGTGGTGTACCACTTTATTTGCTTAGACAAAAAAGACTCAATACTGCCAAATTATGGCTGCTAATAGTTCCTACTATATTCATTATTTTAAGTGCCTTTTTAGTGGGAACTGCATCCTATGCTTCCTTTATTATTATTCCTGTGCCTTTTGCTGCTATGGTTTTTTATCATGAAAAACAATATTTATGGCATTGCCTTCTACTAGCAATTATTGGTTTTTTACTTTGTGAAGGTATTGTGCTATATACCTACCCCATTTGGGAGGTGTCCTTTCCTTTAATTAATAAATTTATTGCAGCTCTAGCTATTATTTTGGTGACCTACTTTTTATTGGATTCCTTTAAAACAGTGCTATTAAAAAAAGAAGCGACACTTTTAGCCCAAAATGCATTACTGAAAAAAGAAATTGAGGAACGTAAACGGGTAGAGGCGACTTTAATGGAAAAAGAAGCACGATTAAAGTTAGTTATAGAAACAGCTCAATTAGGTGTAAGAGATATCAACTTACCAACAGGAGAAACTTTTCTTGGCGAACAATGGTGTCACTTTTTAGAATATGAGAAGGAATTATTTTTTAATGGAGAGATGCAATTGTTGTATTTAATACATGAAGAGGATAAAGCTTATGTACAAACTTTGATACAAGACCAATTATACTAGAAACGGTCAAGTTTTGTGAATTGTTAAGAAAATCTTAACAAAAATATAACTATTTGATTATCAATGTTAAAACTAACGTTTTGCAAGCATAAATCTTGGATTTAAAATCAAAATACTTGACCGTTCAGAGTATAGATGGAAAAATTTCAGCTTATGAAGTGGCTTTTAGAGTGTATACCAAATCAAACAAAATTAAATGGGTACAGCAATTGAGTAAAACAATATCTATAGATAAAGAGGGAAAACCACGACGAATTATAGAGATATATATGGATATTACGGCACAACTAACCATTAATATTGACCTAGAGAAAAAAAATAAAAAGTTGAGAGAGTTGTCTAGTGTTGCTTCTTATTATATGCAAGCATACATTAGGAGGAATTGAAGGACTTCTATACTAGAAAAGCGGCTACTTCATTTTATGAAGTAGCCGCTTTATATGCTGTAATTATTAAAAATTACTTAGCGAATACAGATTCTTTGCCAAATTTCTTTGTCAAAAGGTAGTAGAACATACCTCTGTATTTGTTTTTGTTAGATTTACCTAATTGCTCACCAACTTCTTTCATAGCTGCATCTAATGCAGGACCATCAGATAAACCTAATTTTTTGATTAGGAAATTTTTCTTTACCCTTTCTAATTCTACAGGGTCAGAAGTAGATACCTTTGATGAATCTTTATTATAGATAGCAGGACCACAAGCTTTGGTTACTGCTTTTAATAAATCTGCATCAGCTGTTACACCTGCTTTGTCTTTTAATTCTTTAGTGTAAAGGTCTAGTGCTGCTTGAAACTTACTCATAGTATATGCTAGTTTAAGTTAGAAAATATAGTAAGATTACTGGGCGTAATAATAAGGAGTTCTTGGGATAATTTACAACTTTACGGTATTTTTTTTGCAAGAATATGGTTAGTAAACTAAAAAAAGCGGCGATAAGACCATTTGAAAATGAATTTTTGATCCTATTTTGGAGCAACCCTTTATTATTAAGCTTCTGGAACTTTCAAGATAAAACCTACTTTAAACACATTTTCAATATGAACTCGGGAGTCTTCTTTTAATAGTTTTCGTAATCTAGAAATAAAAACATCAAAACTTCTACCTAAAAAATAATCCTTTTTGCCATAAATTTGTTCTACTGCATCTTCTCTTTTTAATACTTGATTTTGATGCAAACAAAGTAAACGAAGTACTTCATTTTCTTTCACGGTTATCCTACGGGTCAATTCGCCGTGGGTCAATTCATGCCGCTGATAATCAAAGAAGTAGTTGCCAATATTAAATTGGGTGGGTTGTGGACAAATGTCATCATCAATATGCTGATTACGTAGAATTACTTTGATTTTGCATAATAATTCATCTTCGTCAAATGGTTTGGTTAGATAATCTTCTGCACCAATAGCATATCCTTTTAGGCGGTCTTCTTTCAAAGATTTTGCCGAAAGAAATAAAAAGGGAATATCCGTGTTTTCTCTTTTGATACTTCTAGCTAAATCATAACCATCCATTTTTGGCAGCATGATGTCCAAAATACATAGGTCAAAACCAGAAGCTTTAACTTGTTGTAAACCACTTTCTCCATCTCGACAAAGTTTTACTTGGTAGCCCTCGTCTTCTAGAAATTCCATTAATAAAAATCCTAGATTTAAATCGTCTTCAACTAAAAGAATGTTTTTATCCAAAATATGCTGATTAATTATTTGGTAAAAATAAATCAAAGCGACTTCCTTTATTTAAGTCGCTAATAATATGAATAAATCCTTGATGTAGTTCTACTACTTTTTTGACATAAGCCAAGCCTAAACCAAAGCCTTTATGATTGTGTATATTGCCTGTTCCTACTCGTTGGAATTTATCGAAAATAACTGCCTGTTCGGATTTGGCAATACCGATACCATTATCTTTAAAGAGTAATAAAATACCCTTTTCTTTTTCCTTAGAAGTAATGGTGATTTCGGGTACTAAAGTTGCATACTTTAAGGCATTGTCAATAATATTTCTAAAAGCATTGCTTAGGTGAAATCTATCGCCGATTACCGTTATGTCAGGGGAGATATTTAGATGAATAGCAGCTTCTTTTTTATCAATTTGAATCGCCATATCATCAATAATTTCTTCTAGTAATTGATAAAGGTTTAGTTTTTCTTTTTTTAGGGGATAATTACCTTGTTCCATTTTTGCCAAGTATAAAACTCGTTCTACTTGATGAATCAATTTATTGGCTTCTTTTTTGGTAATATTTAAGAAGGTATTATTTCGTAGTTGGGGTTTTTTTTTGGTTAACAAATTATTGGCGAGAATAATATTGGTTAAAGGGGTTTTAAATTCATGCGCCATATTATTAAAGAAATCTTTATTGCGCTCTCCAATCTTTTTCTGCTGAATCAAATAGTAAGTAGCCAATCCAAAAACAGTTGTGACAAATAATAAAATAAAAATAGAAGAACCTATCATAAAACCCATTTGCCCCAAAATGAATTGAGTGCGGGTTGGAAAAGTAATATTGAGCATTTGGTCATTATACCCTGCGATAGCACCTAAAGAGCAACAGCTCGGCAAATTCTCATCTGCACAGGTATTTTTTTCATCAAAGATTTCAGTTTCATAAGGGAGGTGAATATCATAAAAAGCCAATGCTTTATCCAATGCTTTTCGAACATTATTTTCTTCTGATTGAGGCGGTAAAGTTGTGACTAGATTAGCCGTTAACATGGAGGTAAAGTCAGGTTCTGGATTAGCAATACAAGTCTTAGGCCCATCACTCAATTCTGTGACTGCCATGCATAAAGCCATAGAAACCTTCTGATTAAATTGTTCTTCAATTAAATTTTTGGAATGAAAAAGCCATTGTGCTTGTAGCAATACTAAGGCACTCAATGCCAAAGTAGCACCAGCAATAACCGCATTGACTTTATTCCATTGGAAGTTCTTCATAAACTTTATAAATCGGGATACGTGGTTACATCAGTAATAGATAAAGACATAATAAAAAAGTATCGCATAATTAGATACACTATTCCACTACAAATTACGATAAATAAATCATTCCCTGCTGACGATTAACACCTATTTAACAAGTGGATAACAGGTGCACTACAGCTTCTTTTTGTCGACTAGAATACCTTTGTTTTGACAAATAACCCGGTAGCTCAGCGGTTCTGAGTGTATTTTAAAATTAGTATTATGAAAACTTGTTGTGATTTTTGTTCCACTATGATTTTGGTATTTTTTGCGCTAGTACTTTCTATGGGAAGTTTACAAGCACAGACGCAGCCAAATTGCGATTTATCAAAATGTAGTCCTGAAGAACGAGCGGCTTGTGCTAAAATTTGTGCAAGCAAATCTTTAGCGACAACGGTTGGTTTAACAGATTTCCTTTTTGAAGCAAAGGAAACCAAAAAAACAAACTGTAATCCAGCCGCTTGTGCGAAAACAACTGGTGCTACGGCTAAATTGGTTTCTACAGAAACCAAAATTGCTCCTGTTTATAGCAATAGTTTAGAAACAATTGTAGAAGCATTAACGAGTACAGAAAAGAAGAAAACCTGTGCGCCTAAGTGTAGCAAGGCGAAGACTAGTCTATAGTTTTGTTGAATATTGGATGATTTTTTGACGCTGATTTCGCTGGCTATTATGATTTAAAAGAGTTTAATTAATCATACAAATCAACGAAATTAGCGTCATTGAACCCGCAACTTACTTCACCTCTTTAGCATAATCATCCCCATAATATTTACTAGTAATATTGGTATGGAATTTTACCGCAGAGATTGGGGGATATTTTGGATTATCTAAAGAAGGCAATACCTCTAAAATTTCATCTTCCCAAATATAAATGGCCATTGGTAAAGATATTCTAGGCTTAGTAAACAGGGTCTTAGTAGTGGGTTTACTAACTCGATGCGTCGTTGATGGCAAACGGTCATTGGTGATGCGTTGCATATAATCTCCTGTATTTAGGATAATACTTCCTGGTTCGGCATTCAAGCGAATCCACTTCCCATTTTCTCTATTTAATACTTGCAAGCCTTCTACTTCTTGGGCTGGTAAAATGGTAAATAAATCCACATCCTCATGCCCCAACATTCTGCCTGCTCCAGAGGCATCATCTTGATTATTAATCGGTGGGTAATAATTTAAGCGAAAGCCAAAGTTAGTTCCAGTTAATTTTTCATCATATAAATGCGGGTCAGTACCTAGGTAGCGCAGAATACTTTGCATAATTGGCAAAACCAATGCTTCGTGTGATTGAATCAATTGCCTAAAAAAGGGTTCGTATCCACCTTCGGGCCAAAAGTCTCGTTCGTTATAATTCGGGTCATTATTTAAATCGAAAGCCCTGCGACAAAACACCCATCCCTCTACTAAATCTGGGTGAATGATAGTCGTTGTTTTCATCGGAAAATAGCCTTGATTGACAGAACCGTGTCTTTCTGACTTATATTTCATTCGTTCTTCGTAGGAAATATCTTCAAAGATTCGGGCTGTTTTTTGCTGCCCTTCCTTGTATAAATTAGTATCTACGCCATGTCCTGTTAAGATGGCAAAGCCGATACTTTCTAATGCTTCGCCTAACTCTTTAGCAAATTCTTTTTTACCTTCGATACCGCCTTCAAAAAACTTGCGCATATCACAAGTGCGAATTTTAAAATCTTCGTCAAATTGGTCGGTGGCTTCGTCTTCTACCAATTTATAAGTTTGCTTTTTATCTACTTGGTCGTATTTGCTAAAATCTTGGTTGACTGCTTTGATGCCGTCTTTTTGTTTATTTGCCATGATTATTTTTTTAATGGTTGAGCCTAGAACAACGATAAATACTCGCACTTTACCCTACGCTAAATTATAAATATATCCAATTAATACGATTAAAAGTAAAATAGGGATAATCCAACTTATCCAGAAATGATATAATCCCGTTAATTGACTCGATTGATTACTAAATATCTGTTGAGTAGTTGCTACTTTTCCTAAGCCCCAAGCCAAACCACAAGCAGCTAAACCGCTTCCTAATAATTGCATACCAGAACCAAAGATTAAATCTAATAAACCAATTAAATTATTATCAAAAGCAGATGGAAAAGCTAAAATTGCTTGTACTATTCCAATAGCAATTATCTTTTGTGTTTTACTCCAATTGAGATTAGGAATATCTTCCATACCACTAGCCAAGACTTCATAAGAGGCGATTAAGGAAAGTAAAGCAACCATCCCTAAGGCTAATAAAAATAAGGTGCCTATTAATTGCCCACCTGCCATTTGAGAAAATAAATGCGGCATAGTAGAAAAAATCAATGTTGGTCCAGCAGTCATATCTAAACCAAAAACTAAAACAGTAGGAACAATAAATAGAGAAGCTAATAAAGCTGCCCCAACATCACCAATACTAGTAAACAAAGCAATTTTAGGAATCTTTTCTTCCTCGGATAAATAACTGCCGTAAATCAACATAAAAGTACCACCTAAACTAAGGGAGTAAAAAGCTTGACCGAGTGCTGCAAAAATATGTTGTGCTTCCAAGGCGGCAAAATCTGGTTGTAAAAAGACTTGTACTTTTTCAATAGCGCCCTCTAGTAAAAAAGCATTAATAATCAGATAAATAATCGATACGAGAAAGAAAGGAACAAATAGTTTACTAATAGTTTCAATGCCTTTTTTTAAACCTCTTTGAATAATGCCTAAACTTGCAAATATGGTTACTAAAGCGATGACATATTGCAGCCAACCATTCCCCAAATCATTATTATAATTCGCCATATTTTCTGCGCCTTCAAAGCCATAGATAGCAGAAAAAACAGCAGAGAAAAGCACATTTGCAATAACAATGACATAATAAGAAGCGGCAATGCATATGGTTGCCATTAGCATATAGCCAATGATAGTACCTATTTTTTTACCGAAGGCGGCTTTAAATGCACCAATTGGCCCTTGTTTGATAGCTCGACCAAGACCAATCTCTGCCATTAAAGCTGGCACCGCAAATAGTAAAGTAAATAATAGATAAATAATTAGAAACGCACTTCCACCATATTTACCCATCATATAAGGGAATCGCCAGACATTACCGAGCCCAACGGCAACGCCAATGAGTGTAAGGATAGTTGCGATTTGGGAAGAAAAAACGGGTCGTTTTGCCAAGATGAAGATTTTTCATTCTAGAATACACAAAGATGGTGAAAAAACGCTAGAAAGGAAAAGGGACTACACAATTAAGTATAATCCCTTTAATATAATTTGTATTAAGAAATTTTGGATGGAAGGTATTGTTCAGTTTACGATTCGTATCTATAAAAATCAAGGATAGCATTAATCTTTCTATCCGATTCTAATTCTGGTAAATAATCAAACAAAACTGGGTACATTTCGAAGTCTTCTGTCAATGCTTCTGCTAATACATTCATCGCTTTAGTTGATTCATTCATATTGAATAAACAAGCGACTTTGCAAAATAAAAGTTCTGCTCCTACTGCATTTTCGTCTGCTTCTATCAATAATTCTAATACGTCCTCGTAAGCCCCCTGTTGCATTAAGAAAGTAGCAAATTTAATCCAATAAACTGCTTGTTCTGGTGCTAGCTCAATGGCTAAATCAAAATATTGAAAGGCTTTTTCTTTATCGTTTAATTCAGCATAAGCTTCACCTATGGCTGCAAAATATTCTTCTCTACCTTCTTCAATTTTAATCGCTTTTTGATAATATTGGATAGCGCTTCTCCAGTTTTTTGAAGTGGCTGCACATACACCTAAATGGAAGTAAACTTCATCATTTGTATCATCTAATTTAAGCGAGTTTTTGTATACATCTTGTGCCATTTCTAGCTCTCCTAAAAATTGATAGCATTGACCAACCTTAAAGAGTAATTCTGCATCAGGCAATAGTTTGATATGTTCTAATGTTAAAATTTCTTGGAAACAATCCAATGCTTTTGAATAATTCTTAGTTTCCATGCAAAGTTCTGCACAATGTCTAAAAGCCCATTCAAATTCATTATTGATAATGAAAGCATATTCATAAGCTTCTATGGCATTTTCATAATCTCCATAGTAAGTATAAGCATGACCTAGATTATACCAAGCCTTATAGGAATAAGGGTCGTGGTCGATAATTTGATTGTAAAGCTGAATACTTTCATCAAATTTTCTAGACATTTCTATACATAACCAAATTTTGTCTAAAGCTTCGGCATGGTTAGGATTGAACTGTAAAGCTTGTTTCAATGCCAAATACATTGAATCGTATTGTTGCATACGTTCATAGATGACACCTTCTGAAAAGAAAATATCTGCTAATTCCTTTTTTTGTTCAACGTGACAAGCAACTTTTAATTCACTAATGATAGACAAAGCGATTGTATGCTCCCCAAATAAACCAAGTACTTCTGCTTTGATTAACTTTACTTCGTAATCGCTTGGCGAAAGTACTTCTGCTTGTTGAATGGCATTTAATGCTGCGGTCTCTTGTTTTTGACTCGCCAATAATTCTGCTTTCTTACAATAGAAAGTTGCAGAATAAAAATGTTGGCTTAATGCTCTATCAACAGCCTCTAAGGCCAAGTCGATTGAACTCTCACTTTCATAGTAGTCAATTATCTGAGAAAACACCGTTTCCTCGTAAAAACCTACCGTTCCTTTTTGTGACATTGCCTCATACTCGAAAATGAGGCTGTTTAGTGTATGTTGTTTATTGTAGTTGTGCTGCTGCATAGGTAGTATGTCGTTATTTTTTATTTCATAAAGGTACATAAAAAACCTAGTACCTCGCTACATCAAAATGAAAATAATTTACTTGTATTCTTTAAAATAAATTGCGTAAATTTTACTTTTATAATCTAATTTACTAATAAACAAGGAGTTATGAATTGGTTATAAATTATAGTATTTTTTATTAAATTTATATATCCTTGTAAATTTAGTTAGATTTTTTTTATTAAAATATTTTCAAAATCAATTTGTTATTTGGTGTCTAAAGTAACCTTAAATTTACTGTAATAAAGCTATATATTCTGTAATATGTGACATTTTTATAATGCTATTATGACCGTTTTTACACAAAAATAGACCGAAAAATACTTATTATGTACCGATTACTCATTTTTATGTAAATGCTTGTACTGTAAAAAAAGGTGCTTAATACTTAATGTTTTATAAAGAAAAATCGTTTTTATTGGTATTTTAAACGCTAAAAGTAGAAAAATAAGAGAAAGTACATATAACTATGTTTTGCAAATTTCAAATGTATTTTTTACAAAAACTAGAAGTATATCAGAGAAAACCTATAAAAGTCTGCAATTAGCCATATCATAATTTTAAAAATTTGGACATTTTAAATTGGTAGAAAATAAGGCTATAAAAAAGGGTCTATTGAACAGTTATAAATTTTTTTTCTATTTTGCAAAGGATAGTAACTGAAATTCAAGTTCAAATCTAAGTATCAAATTCAAGTTCAAATACTAGGCAGCGATTAAAATTTTGTTTTTTTAAATTTTTACAAAGCTGTATTAAATAACTATAGATAAGATATTTGATGAATTAAATTGACGAAATGGCACAACAAAAACGGCATCATAATTCTGGCAATAGGCACAATAATAATAACCGAAATGACAACCGCAATCATCAAGGTAATCGAAATAAGGGTCAACAAAATCAGAAACCTGATAGCGCACCCAAAAAAGAGAATGCTCCAAAATCTCAATCTAAAACAGAGTCTAGTAATGACTTACTTATCTTTATCGTCTTTTTAATTGCTTTAGCCACCTTTTTTTTGGCTAGAAAATTTTACTTTAAACCACAACAGAATAGTTTATATGCTACGTCCGCTAATTTAGAATTTATGAAAGAAGGAAAACTCACCTTTTTAGATGCCCAGTCTGATGAAAATATGATTAGTATAGATATAGAGGTAGCACAATCAGCTTATGAAATAGAACGAGGGTTAATGCATCGGCGGTCCCTACCAGCAAACGGAGGTATGCTTTTTATTTTTGATAGAGCTGATTATAGAACTTTTTGGATGAAAAATACTTATTTATCCTTAGACATTATTTTCTTGAATAAGGATAAAGAAATTATTAGAATTAGTAAAGGAACGACCCCTTTATCTGAACGATCTATTCCTTCTGGAGGTAAAGCGATGTATGTGCTAGAAGTTTTGGCAGGATTTACAGATGCATATCAGATTCATACAGGAGATCATATTGATTTTTCCTTTAAATAACATGTTTATTTTTAGCATATTTTCCTATTTTATATTAAAGTAAATTGTGTTGGCATCCTTTTTGAAAAATAGCTTAGTATACAAGTAAATTAACAGACTACATTTCTCCCCATTCTTGAGCATAATCGATAAGTATTTAACTGGTTTGTATAATATCTTTCGGCCAAGATATAGCCGTTTTAACTTTATTGATTCCCAATTTTCCCCTCTTCTATTTGATTAATTTTAGTGACAAGATGGTAACGTTTACTGTCTAAATATTACTTTAATGAATAATTTGTCTTCATTAAAGCGGGATTTACCTTTCTTGTTACTTATATTTATGGCTAATATAAACAAAAAACATAGGCACATGCTATTCGAAGATAATACAGGTATTTTTAAAGATGTTAGATTTTGGCTATTGATTATTGCGTTACTTCTATTATTGACCTTAGTTGGTAGAAGCTATTTAATGGAAGTTTGGTAAGACTGTTTTATAGGAATAAAAAACGCCCGACGAAATAATCATCAGGCGTTTTAGTATTTTTAGTTAAAAGAAATGTAGTTTATTTCTTTTCTTTTAATTCAATTATTTCTGCTTTTTCGGCTGTTTCTCCTTGTTGGCTACCCATATATTGTGGTAAATCCATACCAGCCATGTTAAATAAATCATTTAACGGTGGTACAGACTTATACAAACCTGATAGAAATTTAGAAGTAGAATTACCTTCGCCTTCCTTATTACCACCTTCCCAAACGGTTACTTTATCAATTTTAATATTCTTGATAGCATCCACTTGCGTAGCAACCAACGTCTCTAATTTATCCGCAATCAACATTAATACCGCATCTTTAGAATTACCACCAGCAGATTTAACTAACTGATCAAAACCTGCTGCTTGTTTATTCAAGACTTCATAAAGACCTTTTGCTTCTGCTTCTTTTCGCAAGAAAATAGAATCTGCTTCTCCTCTTGCTAAAGCCCGAATTTGCTCTGCTTCTGCTTCTGCATCAATAATTTGCTTTTGTTTAGCAATTTCTGCTTGGACAATAGTATCGGCTTGTCGAGTTGCCATTTCTTTTTTCGCTCTAGCTTCTTCCGCAACTTGTTCCGCTAAGTAAGCTTCTTCTAAAGCTTTTGCGGCTTGCGTTTTTTCAGCGGCAGTTGCTAATCGAAGATATTCTGCTTCTCTTTGGCGTCTTAAAGCATCGGATTCTGCTATTTTAATTTTTGCTAAGTTTTCTCCTTCAATTGCTTTAGCCGCAGCTTCTGCTTCACCAACTTTACCTGATGCTTCGGCAGAAGATACTGAAATAGTCTGATCCCTTCTCGCATTAGCTTCTCCAATAGAACCATCTCTAGTTTTTTCTGCGACACTCATCTTTGCATCATTGATGGCTTTGGCTGCTGCTTCTTTACCTAGGGCATTAATATAACCAGATTCGTCTTGTATATCAGTAACGTTCACGTTAATCAATTGTAAGCCAATTTTGCTTAATTCTCCTTCGACATTCGTAGAAACATTAGATAAAAATTTATCTCTATCTACATTAATTTCTTCAATATCCATCGTTGCAATCACCAAACGCATTTGACCGACAATAATATTATAAGCCAATCTTTGTACATCGTTTCTCTGAATGCCTAATAATCTTTCCGCCGCATTCTGCATGATTCCTTCTTTTTTGGAAACACCAACTGTAAATTGAGAAGGAACATCTACCCGTATATTCTGCTTACTCAAAGCGCCTTTTAAATCTACATCAATGGAGATTGGCGTTAAATCCAAGTATTCGTAATCTTGAATAACTGGCCAAACAATAGAGGCGCCACCATGAATACATCTTGCAGAACCTTGACCAGTACGACCATAAATAACTAAAATCTTATCAGAAGGACATCGTTTGTACCTAGATACTAAATAAAATAGCATAAGTATAAAAAGTCCAGCTAAACCAGCAAGTAAAATCGTTGCGAATTGTGCCATAAATTAAATGTTTTAAAGTTTATTTTCGAAAGTAGGTTTTATTCTTCTTCTAAGTTCTCTATAGGTTCTACCACTAACAAATTATCTTCAAGGACCTCAATGACTCTAATATCCGCCCCTGTTGGTAGTGGTGTTAAATTTTTGGTAACGGCATTCACCTCTTGCATAGAATTTTCAATAAGTAGATGAATTTTTCCTTGACCACTTTCTTTTGCTGGTATAGTCAAATAAACTTTACCAGTATTAAATAATGCGTTATTAATATCAACATTTCCTTCTTCACTTAATTTAAAGAAAAGATAAATCATGTAACTAACCAGAAGCATAGCTAAAAAACCAGAGCCAGTAGCAAAGGCAAATGCTTTTAATACACTACCACCGCTATTCAAAATAAGTACGCCTGCCCAACCAAAAAAAGTAAAAAAGGCAATAATACTTCTTACTGAAAACAAAGCGAAATCAGCATCTAATTCAAAACCACCATCTACATCTCCATCTATATCCATATCTGTATCCAACCCAATTAGACTAAAGACAAATTGAATCACAAATAGAATACTAAATACAATAGAAATGCCCCAAAATGCTTGATGAGGGCCGCTTAAAGCAACCCACCAATCTCCAAGGTTTAGTAAAATCATGTTTATTTTTTTTAGCTAGCTATTTATTTTAAGAATAGAGTTGTAAGCGTAGCGTTTAGAGATTTTGGCTAATCTAGTTTTAATACTTAGTTAACCTTTTATCTCTATTCTCTACTCCCTATTCTGAAAAATTTACGTTAAGTCGGGTGAGCATTGCTCTCATTCTTAGTAATAAAAGTAACATAATTTAGGAGTTATTGCAGATTCATTCGACAAAATACTTGTAATATTCGGCAAATGTGAATTTGATACGACGATATTTATTTAAAGTATTGTATAATTTTTAAAGAAAAGCATTTTAAAATGGCGGTTTGCATTATTGTTGTTTAAATTTTAGTGCTATTTTTTGCAAGTCATTTGATTTATTTATTAAACCTATTATATTTTTTTAATTATAAATTATATTTTTTCTTAATGAAATTATTATGTTGTAAAAATCTGACAATCAGAAAGTTAATAGGTAATTATTTTCTAGTGAAAAAATATTGCGAAAACACCTATTTCCTTATTATTCAAATATTCTTTAGTCAATTCTATTTAAGCTACATGCAACCTAGTTAAATACGTAACTTTGTGGTGAATTTAGTTAACAAACACTAATTTAAGTGAGAAACAATACTTCTTTCACCTTTTTACAATACATCTAATTAACACATGGTTAAGGTAAAAATATTCTCTGGACAAGAATCTACTTATTTAGCAGAAGAAATCGCTGATTATTATGGACATCCATTAGGGAACTGTACACTCCAAAGATTTAAAGATGGAGAAATGCAGCCAGTTATCCAAGAATCTGTAAGAGGCTGCTATGTATTTTTAATTCAATCTACTTTTGCTCCTGCAGATAATATGCTGGAGTTATTCCTGATGATTGATGCTGCAAAAAGAGCTTCTGCTGAATATATTACAGTCGTTATTCCATTTTTTGGCTATGCTCGACAGGATAGAAAAGATAAACCTAGAGTGCCTATTTCTGCTAAGTTAATTGCTAATTTATTAGAAACAGCAGGTGCAAATCGAGTGATGACGATGGATTTTCATGCAGACCAAATTCAAGGATTTTTTGATATTCCTGTAGATCACTTAAAAAGTGAGGCGATTTATATGCCTTATCTGGAAAAGCTGGACTTAAGCAATGTTACTTTTGCTTCTCCTGATGTAGGTGGTGTAAAGCGAGCTAGAGCTTACGCAAAGTATTTTACTAGACCTTTGGTTATTTGTGATAAATACAGAAAGCGAGCCAATGAGGTGGCAGGAATGACGGTTATCGGAGAGGTAGCAGGTGCAGATGTTATTTTAGTAGATGATATTGTTGATACAGCAGGAACGCTTTGCCGAGCAGCAGACATTATTATAGATAAAGGTGCAAAGAGTGTTCGTGCCTTATGTACACACCCAGTGCTTTCTGGTGATGCTTATAAAAATATCGAAAATTCTAAGCTAAAAGAATTAATCGTTTGTGATACGATTCCACTTAGAGGTATGTCTAAAAAAATAAAGGTATTGTCTACTGCTAAGCTATTCTCTAAAGCTATTCGAAATACGCACGAACATCGGTCTATCTCGGCTTTGTTCGTAGAAGGATAATATAATAGTCAATTTTTTAAAAAGAAAACGCATTATTAGCATATTCTAAGCTTCCATAAAGTGGCGCTACTTACATCAAGTAGCGCCATTTTTATTGACTTTTAGTACTTAAAATAATAATTTTTTTATTTGAATATAAATAATATCTATTTCACTACTTTGCCTGCCCACTTCACTTCCAATCATTATATAAATTATTTTAATATATACATCTTTACATCGTCAAGAGAAATAGAGGTCAGCAGTCCAAACTACAGATTTGCTAGATTTGAATACAACTGAAAACGAGCTGTTTAAAGATTTGCTAAATTTTGGAAATCTGACAGTTTACAATCTGACTTCTCGCTTCTGATTTCTAAAAGAAATAATAGCTTCAATTTCAGACCCTGCTCTAAATCCCACATTCGGGCAGGGAAGAAATTGGCTGAAAATATATAAGAATTCTTGGATAAAACCATGTTTAAAAAGGAGCTGCGTACAGCCGTTCCAAAAACCGATATTTTTAAAACACCCGACTAAATTTTTAATGTTTGTGTTAAGTAAAATGTACATCGCTTCCCTTTCGGATTGGGAGGCGGTACATTTTTGCTGCTTTTAGTCACGAATAAAGAAAAGAGTTCTGACAAAAGAGGCGGGAATTACCAGTAGTATTTATTTAATCGAAATTGCTTTATTTAAGATCTATTTAGATTGTTCACCAAATAAAATTACTACACCAAGAAAAATAGAAGCATGAGCTATGAAACCGTTTTGAAAGCTTCATTTTTCGAAGATTACAATGGTATTTTCCAGATGCAGGTGCAATAAAAAGCTAGTTTAACCATCAGCTATTTTACCCTGCTTGGAAACCCCGCTACTTTGAGACTCGAAAGGATGATTCATTTATTTATGACTGTAAATAAATGGTCATCCTCATTTTTTTTGTAGCAATTTACTACTTCTGAAAACTTGCCCTCCTTTAGTAATTCCTTCTATTTGATACACATAGTTTCCTGCGGATAATCCACTTAAATTGATTGGGATTTGTTGTTTGCCTTTCAATAGTTGGTCGCTCATTTTCTCTTGTACTAACTTTCCTTTGATATCATAAATTTTCAAGCTAATCTTACTTGCTTCGTTTAATTCAAAAGGAATGATAGTTTGTTCGCTAACAGGATTTGGGAAATTTTGATTTAGATTAATTGTATTAGGAATTGTTATAGTAGCAATACTACTGACCACTTTTCCAACTAAATCAGTTTGAAAGACGCCATTACCATGTGTGGCAATTCTTAATTTTTGATTGGCTGGTGAAATACTTAAATGCACGGCTAAAACGACTTCTGGTAAACCTTCCATAAAGGGAGTCCAATTGCCACCGCCATCTTCCGAAACATAAATGCCTAAATCGTTGCCAATATAGATATTATCTGGTTGGTCAGGGTCAATTAGAATCGTGTTATGTGGTATATCAGGTAAGTTGTTATCTATCGGAAACCAGTTATCGCCGCCATCCATTGTTTGGTAGACATGAAAACTACCAAAGCCACCAAAAGTAATAAAAGCAATGTTTTCATTAGTAGGATGAAAAGCAAAATCGGTCGCTATTCTATCTGGTAAACCTGTTAAATTTGTCCAATTTATACCGCCATCTTGACTAATAAAAATATTTGCTTTGCCCGTTACATTAGGAGCAGTACTTACCAATAATTTATTAAAATTATAAGGAGCAATAGCAATAGCTAAAATAGAATTGCCCTCATCTATAAAATTAGTATTTGGTGTGATCCAATTATTACCTCGGTCGGTAGATTTAAATAAGAACCGTCCGCCAGCATATATGACTCTTGGGTTAGAAGGGGCTAATTCAAAAGGCGCACTAAAAATAGGTTCAATAGCACCTGGCGCAATGTCTTGAAAAGATTTGCCACCATCTGTTGAACGGAAAATATTTAGAAATTGAGAAGAACCATAAATAATATGATCACTTTCAAAATCTATAGCTGTACTCATACCATCTCCTCCTAAAACTTTTGTCCATGCTGCTTCTCCTGTATAAATAGCAGTGGAGTTATCCTGCATGCCACCAATAGCTAAATTTTTATTAGTGCTAGAATTGGAAAAATTAGCATAAAATTGAGTCGTTTGTAATCCGCCATTTCTAGATTCATAAGTTGTTCCACCATCTTTAGAGACAAAAATTCCTCCATCAGTAGCTAAGAAAAGGGTATTATTCATCAATGGGTGAAAAATGGCCTGGTGAATATCTGAATGCACATAATTAGGAGGACCATCTGGCTCGCCAACTGGGTTTTTTCCAAAACGAGCATTATTCCAAGAAGTCTGCTGATTCATTATAAATCCACCATTTTCAGATTTCCATACATCAATGCCGACTTGGATAACGTCTTGTGGGCTGTTGGGGTTAACCGTTACATCATGCGAATACCATCCTTGAAAAGCGGCAATATCCGAGTCGTTAACTTGAACCCATGATTCTCCATCATTATTACTTTTAAATAAACCAATACTTTCAAAAGCATCGGCTACGGAAGCATAAATGATATTTGGTGAACTAGGGTCAATGGCCAACATCGCTTTACCCGTATAACTGGTTGGAATACCAAGTCGTAATTGCTTAAAATCTATACCGCCATTACGAGAACGGTAAATGCCCGTTTTTTCTGCAAATAGGCTTCCATAAGAGACATAAATAAAATTGGTATCAATTGGATTTATGGTAACATCTACTGCCATTGGTAAATCATGAGTCAATGTCCAATTATCGCCTGCATCAGAACTTTTCATTAAACCCATAGAAGTAGCGGCGTATAAAACTTGTGGATTTAATGGATTAATGGCAATATCTTGTATGCCTCGCATTGATTCATATCCCCAATCAAGTGATTTTTCCCAACTAACTCCACCATCGGTAGATTTAAAGATACCAAAACCATAAGTACCTCTAGTTAATCTATTGACTACGCCTGGTTTTGTTGCTATGTTATTATACATTTCTCCTGTTCCAATATAGATAATGTCTGGATTATTGGGAGAAATTGCTATGCTGGATACTGCTAAAACTGGAAAGCCAATATCAACTTTTTCCCAAGCCTTTTTTCCAATACCAGCACTAGTTGTTTTCCAAAGCCCTCCACTAGCAGATCCTAAAAAGATGACCATTGAATCAATTGGATGAAAAGCGAGGGCTAATGTTCTACCTGCAATATTCATGGGCCCCATTCCTTCCCAGTTAGCTTGGGTATTTCTATTTTTGGCAAGTGCTTGTTGAAATTCGTAGGCTTGTGATATTTTTGAACTGCTAATTGCTTGATTTGGATAATTCCGTTGAAGTGCCCATGCATCTAGGGATTGGCCTGCGCCACTTTGAGGTATAGGATTAGTCGTACCAGATTTATTAGCATTGCAGCCATATAAACAAAGTAGTAAATAAATGAAATAGCGGATGGGCTTCATCTGATTTGAAAATTTGAGGAATCAATAAACCGAATATTTATTTAAACGGCTTTGATGTACAAATAGATAAAGAATAGTACCGAAAAAAGGCTAAAAGTGTACAAAATGCCAAAAAAAGCAACCATTTAAGCTTTTGGAATGACCTCTTTCTAAAGGATACACACCACAAGGTGTAAAGTTACTACCGCTTAATAAAAGTAAGTTTCATAAACTTGATATTGCTTGTATCTTTGTATCGTGTAGTTTTCTCATAGTATGTTTAGCTCTCCTACATTCCTTACCTTAGCCTCCCTGAATGTAGGAGAATTTTTTTTTCTGACCTTACCATTTTCATTTTTTCAACTTAAATTACTGGCTTTTAACTAAATAGAAGTTCTCCTTTTCTCGCATTATTTTTTGTTCTGCCTCGCTTTTATCTCCATAACCACAAAGATGTAAGACTCCATGAATCATCACTCTTTTTAATTCTTTTAAAAAAGTCACCTTAAATTTGGCAGCATTTTCTTTAATGCGGTCAAGACTAATATAAATATCTCCTTCTATAGGTTCTCCTTCTGAAGTGTATGGGAAAGTAATAACATCGGTAAGGGTATCGTGATTGAGGTATTCTAGATTTATTTTATGTAAATAAGTATCATTACAGAAAATAAAATTTAGGCTGGTTAATTCGGATTCTTCTGCGACAATAGTTGCTTTAATCCAATCAATTACTTGTTCGCTTTGAGGTAAGTCAAAATCAATTTCTTCTGCATGGAATTGCACAGCATCTTCTGCTAGTTCATCGAAGTCGGGGAAGTCCATTAAAATAAACTGGTGTTTGAAATAGGTATGTGAGAAAGGTAATGATAAAATTGTTATATTGTTTTATTGCTAATTAGAGTTAGAAGTTTTGGTTCAAATTGCTACAATACATTAACAATTTAACCATAAAACAATATAACAATTTTATCAAATATTATCCTCTTGGATTGTCCAAGGCAAATCGCATTTCTACGGTACTGCCATTATCTTGGAAGTCAACTTGGTCAGACAATTGGTGCATTAAGAAGACACCACGTCCGCCAATTCTTGTTAAATTTTCTGGAGAAGTTGGGTCAGGTAAGTTCTCATAATCAAAGCCTCTTCCTTCATCTCTTACTTGAAAAGCCAAAGCATCAAAATCTTCTTTTAAATTGACTTCTACTGTTTTGGATTCATCATTCTCGTTTCCGTGGATGATGGCATTATTAACAGCCTCTGTAAGGCTGATAAGAATGTTTCCATAAAGGTCTGGTGCAATTTTATATTTCTGTGCAACTCTTTCGACAAAATTTTCTATTCTTGAAACATTTCGAGGATCCGAAGATAATCGTAGCATATTTTCGGCTTGACTAGAAAGTAAATAATTAACCATTCTTTAGTTTTAGTGAAACTAATTGTTTTTTACTTATATTTAGGATATGCTATGTTGTGGGATTGGATGTTGTACAGTAGGGTAAGGAAATGTAATATGTAACGCTGATTTTTGTGCAATTTAAGGGGAATATCAATAGGACGCAAGGGGCGCAATTAATTTCATTAGGTCTTTATTCTTGAAAAACCTTGAAAACTGTTTAATTTTCAAGCAGTTATGCTATGTTTTATGTATATATTTTTTTTGATATTTTATTTTAAGAAAAGATTATATTTACCTTGTTTGTGTTGTTTTTAGACCTTTTTTGAAATAATATTTCTTATTACGCTAGGTTCGCTCAAATTTTTGATTAATACATAAATTACACGAAATAATATTCTGTATTAAAAGTATTTTTATCTTTAAAACAGTATTTTGTTCGTATTTATTTTTATTAAATAAATATAATTAAAATATTATTTTTAACCCTAAAATAATAACCTGAAAAGAGTTTATTTAAAATAAATAAAATTCTGCATTTTAAACATAAATCAAAATATTATTTTGATAATATTTTATTTTATTAACTAATTTTGGGCGAACCTAGCGTTATTAAGAATGAGTATTTGAATAATATTATTATTTTCAGATGCCTTAATCTGTTAATAATAGTAGGGATTAGACCTAAAAAATAATAATATAATATTGAACTTCAATGACAATTCCAATGGCAATAATCATCTCAATAACCTCCGAAAATCGAAAAATCTTGCTATTTTTCTAAGTTATTGGGGCAAATTGATATTGCTATTGAGGTTGACATTGGAATTGATATTGGAATTTAAAATTAAAAGATTAGAATCAATCACCCCTGCCAATAGGGGGAGTGTTAAAATTTCGTGTCATTCATAATACAAAGCCAAAGTTTTTCATTTTTATAAGTGTAAAAGCAATTAACTTTGGTTTCATAATTGCATTTAACAAAAATAGATTGTAGAAAGGTAAATATTGGGTCTTATACTTAGATTATGATAATCAAAGTGTAGTACCTATTTCACAAAAGACAACCATCAGAAGATTAAAATGCATAAAAACTGGATGCAATATCAGAACGAAGAAAATGCACCACTAGAACAACTTTGGGAAATTAGCAAGGATTACAAAAATGATTATCAACCTAATGTAGCATTAGGTCTATCCAAGTTGAAAACTCGAATTGCTCAAGATGAAACAGTTGCTGTGCCAACTAAAGTGATTGCTATCAATCGTAGACAATGGCTTGGTCGAATTGCAGCAGCAGCAGTCGTTTTATTAGTAACTTGTGGATTTCTCGTTACTATTTTTGTCAACAACTCCCCTAATATTCAGGTGTTGGCGACGACGGATACCATTATGGAAAATATATTACTTCCTGATGGCTCTACCGTTTGGGTCAATAAGCATAGTCAATTATCTTTTCCTACAACTTTTACTGGGCAAGAACGAGTGGTTGAATTACAGGGAGAAGCTTTCTTTCAAGTAACTAAAAATCCGAATCAGCCCTTTATCGTTAAGATGCCTAATAGTGAGGTGAAGGTATTAGGTACAGCTTTTAATATTAGAGCGTATCCAGAAGAAATGACAACGGTTATTGAGGTAACAGAAGGAAAAGTAGCATTTACAGCTATGGAGACAAAAGAACAGACGATTCTAAAAGTGAACGATAAAATTATATTAAATAATGCAAATGCAACCTTAAGTGATATTCAATCACTAGATTGGACAACAACTGCATGGAAAGCTACACAATTAAATTTTGAAGATAAACCTATTTCGGAAATAGCGACTTATTTGGCAACTAATTTTCAAGTAGAACTAGATTTTGATGCCGAAAAATTAGGTAATTGTCCGTTTAATTCTAGTTTGGTTAAAAATACGGCAGAAGCAATACTAAAAAAGGTAGATTTAGCGTTTCCATCCATACAGTTGACAGAAGTTCATTCAAAATATTACCGATTAAATGGTATTTGTAATTAAGTAATATTAATTTTAAATAGCTTCTAAAAAAGCCTTACAACTTTCTGAGTGGTAAGGCTTTTTTCGTGTACTTATAGGAGATGTCAGAAGCCAGACCGTTTATTGTATAAGTTGTCAAAAGTCAGAAATTATCCAATTAAATTGCTGACTTTTAGGTATTATGACCTAGTCTATCTGACTTCTGACAGAAAATTTTATTTTTGGTCTGACTTCTGGCTTCTGCTCCAATTGCTCAACTAAATTTTATTAACTGCGTTAAACAACAAATGAAAAAAGTTATTTACATAACATTTTTTACTTGCCTTTCCGTTATCGGATTTGCTCAATCCTTATTGGAGCAAAAAGTTGATTTTAATACTAGTAACCTACCTTTAAAAAAAGCACTTTTTCAATTAAGTAAACAAATCAATACGGGATTTACTTTTAGTGGAAACATCATTCCTGATAGAAACATTACCACGTCTTATAAGCAAGCGACTATCGCTACTATTTTGGATGATATTTTGATGGAAACAAATGTCCAATATAGATGGACAACAGAAGAAATTGTCTTTTATAAAAAGAAAGTAACGAAGTTTTATACGATTAGTGGATATGTCAAAGATATGGAAACTGGCGAAAGATTGATTGGCGCAAATATCATTGAAACAGCTACCCAAAAAGGAATTGCTTCTAATGAATATGGTTTTTTTAGTATCACTTTACCAAGAGGCGTTCAGCAGTTAAATTTTTCTTTCTTAGGATATAGCACTAGAGCTAAACGCATTAATTTAAAACAAAATACTAATTTAGATATTGATTTAAAACCTTCTTTGACACTCAATGAAGTAGTGGTCACTTCCAAAGGACTGGGAACGAATGCTATTCCTATTTTTGAAAATGGAACAAATGCGCCAATTGCTGCCATGTCTCAACTGTCCGCTTTAGGTGGAGAAGCAGATTTGCTTCGGACGATTAATTTATTACCAGGCATACAATCTGGAACGGATGGTTTTGGAGGGTTGAATGTAAGAGGTGGTAGCACCGACCAAAATTTAATTTTATTAGATGGGGTTCCCGTTTATAATGCGACTCATTTAGGGGGGCTTTTTTCTGTTTTTAACAGTAGTGCGATTAAACGAGCACAATTATATAAAGGGAGTTTTCCTGCAAGATTTGGTGGAAGATTGTCTTCTGTTTTAGATGTTAGAACGAAGGAAGGCAATCAAAAGCGAATTGCTGGAGAGGCAGCGCTTGGACTAATTGCTTTGAATGGAGTCATTGAAGGTCCGATAGTGAAAGATAAAAGCTCCTTTTTCTTTTCTGCTAGGCGTTCCATTTTTGATCTTTTTCTCAAACCGATTAGTCAACAACTAAAAGAAAAGAAGGGGGATAAAGGCAATACCACACATACTTTCTCAGACATCAATGGGAAGGTTAATTTCTATTTGGGTAAAAAAGACCAATTGTTTTTAAGTGCCTATCATGGAAATGACCGTTTTGGAGATATTAATCGCTCGGTAGTTGATGGTATTGATTTTAGAACGATTGCGCATCAACAAGATTTAGATTGGGGAAATACGATTGGTGTTTTGCGATGGAATCATTTATTCTCAGACCGATTATTTGCTAATACGACTTTGAATTTTAGTAAATTTTGGTTTAAGTCAGCCGAACTCTATGAGGAAAATATTATTCCAACTGGACAAGGAGAAACTGAAACTATTCAAAATAACTTATTTTATAATTTATATAATTCAAGTATTGCAGATAAATCGGCAAAAATAGATTTCGACTTCATTCCTTCGATTAAGCATTATTTAAAATTTGGCGTAGAATTTATCAATCATACTTTTAAGCCCGGTGCTTTTACTTTAGACCATAATTCCATAGTTAGTGTTAATGACCGATATACAGTAGATTCATTGATTTCGATTAATAATACAGTCAATTCTCAGGAATATGCGCTTTATCTGGAGGATAATATTGTGATTACGCCGAAATTAAAAGGGAATATTGGTTTTCGGAGTACCTTAATCAATGTGCAAGCTAAGCGCTATTTTTCTTTGCAACCGAGAATATCCTTGAATTATAAACCTGATAAAACGTCCTTATGGATGGCATCTGTTGATAAAATGATGCAGAACCTACATTTACTAACGACTAGTGGAATTGGTTTGCCAACCGATTTGTGGGTGCCCGCAACATCAAGAGTAAAGCCACAATTGGCATGGCAAGGAACAATAGGGTACCAAAAAATAGTTGATAAAAAATGGAGGCTTGGAGTAGATGCCTATTATAAAAGCATGAAAAATCTAATTACTTACCAAGAGGGGAGTAGCTTCTTAATAGAATCTTTGGTATTAGATGCGAGTAATTGGGAGAATAAAGTGACGACTGGGAGGGGCAAGAGTTATGGTGTGGAATGGTCTTTGAAAAAAACAAGTGGTCAGCTACAAGGTTGGATGAGTTATACTTTTTCGAGAACGAAAAGGCAGTTTGAAGCAGTCAATTTTGGTAAAACTTTTAATTTTAAATTTGACCGACCACATAGTTTTAAGATAGCAGCAATTTATAATTGGAATAGTCGAATGACTGTTAGCGCCAATTGGGTGTATGAAACGGGCATGCCTACGACTTTACCTACAGGGGAATATACTTTTACTTCTTCTAATTTATTTTCACCTGTAACGGTACTGAATATTGGAGAGAAAAATAGTTTTAGATTACCTGCTAACCACCATTTGGACATTGGTTTGAATCTTGAATTAGGGAAGGGGCGAATAGAGCAATTCTTGAAAATTGGTATTTATAACGTGTATAATCGGAAAAATCCTTTATATTACCGATTGAGAGATAAAACGGATGGAAGTGGCGATAAAGAATTCGTACGAGTAAGTTTATTGCCAATTACGCCTTCTTTGAATTATTCAGTTCGATTTTAATAGAATATTGTGAACGATAAGCTCGTATCTGATAATTTCAAATTACCTAATACGTAAGTTTGTAAAAATAGTATAGCAGATAGAAGTCTCGATTGAGCGAAATTTAAAAATTGGGAAGGCGTTAAAATTCAACATTATATTAAATAAATTTGTATTTTTGTTTGGTAACACCTTTTAGAAAGAGACTGTATAAAAAGAGGAATAACTAATTCCTTATAAAAATTCAACTAAATTGATAAAATCCCATCCTTTAAATCGGATAATTCTCCTATTAACCTTTGGGGTGTTTTTTGCAACCTCCTGTGAAGAACCAGTCGATTTAGATATAGCCATTCAAGAACCACAAGTCGTGGTTACTAGTAACTTCGCACCAGGCGAACCATTTAAAGTTACGGTTACCAAAAGTAGAAACGTTTTATCTAGTGAAGCTGATGAGTTTGTAAATAATGCAGTAGTTCGTATTTTTTCTTCTCAAGGAAAAGAACTAGATAAATTGGCGTTAAATAACTTCCATACGCCTTTTTATGAATCAAAAAGAATCACGCCTGAAAGTGGTAAGGCTTATCGACTGCAAGTAGATGTGCCTGGAAAGGAGATGATTGTGGCGGAAGATATAGTTCCACTACCTGTTGCTTTGACAGCAATAGAAATGGATACAATTGAAATATTTGGCGCAGCAGCCGAACAACTATATAAAGTGTCCATTGATGTCCATTTTACAGATCCAATTGGGGCACAAGATTATTACCACCTAAGTCTCTTCAACCATATGGAAGATTCGGGGGAAGAGGGTACACCAATGGATGGATTTAATGGAAGCAGTACTGGTAGAACAGGTGCGCAAATATTAACACCTTTAATGCCATTGGAAAGCGATAAAAGTAATCCACCAGTTATTTTTCATTTTGAAGATGGTGGCGTTCTTTTTACCGATGAAGATTTTGATGGGCAGAAAGCGACGTTAACTTTTTATTCTTTATTAAGTTTTAAGAATGAAGCTCACCAAGGAAAAGTTGTCGGAGAATTAAGAACGGTCTCTAAGGATTATTATCTATACCACACTTCCCTTTCTCGTCAAATTGCCAATAAAGACCGTCCTTTTGTGGAGCCAATTAGTGTTTATTCTAATATTGAAAATGGCTTGGGTATTTTTTCTGGGTATGCAGTTTATCGAGATTCTGTGTCGATTACGGCTTCATTCTGATACCTCATCTCATAAACCTAATCTAACCTGACACCCGATACCTTTCGCCTGCTACCGTTTATTTATTATCCTGCTTAGCAAATACCTTCTTCAATAAATCTGACGTTCTAGCAGATACATTTTTACGAATATTCACTTCTTCCTTCTCCACCATAGAAAATAAGCCTTTCAAAGCCTGTGTCGTCACATAATTATCTAAACTAGGATCCGCTTTTTGAATGAATGGTATTTTATTATAAGCAGTCACCGCATCTTTCCAATATTTTCTTGCTTGAAATTTATCTAAAGAATTGACAATAACAGGATTAAAGGCATTGTATAATTGCGCATTGGTTTTATTATTTAAATAACTTGTTGCCGCATTATCTGCGCCTAATAAAATCGTCATGGCATCTTCAAAAGTCATTTGTTTGATGGCATCTACGAAAATAGGTTTAGCCTTTTTAGCAGCATCTTCTGCCCCTCGATTTATTTTTTCTAATAGAATATTTTCAACCTGAGAAAAACCTGGTACTTTCTGAAGTCTATCTGTTACTTTCCGAGCTTCTGGTGGTAACAAAATTTTATAGGGACTTTTGAAATAACCGTCCAAAGCAGATAATTGGTCAGAACCTTTGCCAATGCCTATTTCTAAAGCCTGCTTTAAACCAGAAGAAACTTCTCCATCAGTTAAAGCGCCATTTTCTAAAACCGACCCCAATACTTCTTGAAACTGCTGAGGAGAACAAGAGGATAAGGAAAAGGCTACACAAACAAGGGCTAATTTTACTAATTTCATATTTTTTTTTTAAGCGTACTGATTGATAATTGTTAGACGCATATTCAACGATTAAGGTAACAAGCTTATTTCTTTCTACTTTTAACAGATATAAACGATTGAAAAAAAATACCCTATCATTTTTCGTGATAGGGTATTTTGTAACTATTCTTATTAATTTTCTATTGACTAACCTCGACTCCTAAACCCAATCGTCTTCTTCTCAAACACCAAGTCCTCTTTACTCAATTTAAAGGATTGCACATCTTCCAAGTTAATCATATTAATCGTTTCTTTCGCACGCTTTTTTATAGGCGTTGCAGCTAAGCGTAGATTTTGATTTTTAATAGCATCCCCAACGATACTTCTAACCGCTCTAGCATTACCGAAGTATTTATCTCGATACTCGTGTAAAAATTCTAAGTAAGCGCCTAAATGTTCTTGAGCAGGTACGGTTAATTTCATCCCTTCCTTTTCAAGCATCTGTAAAGCAATCTTCATTAAACTCTCTGGTTTATAATCTTCAAATTTTAAGATTTTATCAAAACGAGAATTTAAACCAGGGTTCACTTTTAAGAACTCTTCCATATTATCTGGATAACCTGCTACAAAAAGGAAGAATTGCCCTCTTTGGTCTTCCATTCGCTTTAGTAAAGTCTGAATGGCTTCATTGCCAAAATCTCCATGAGCGGAACCTGCACCTGCGCCATTGGTCAAAGCATAAGCCTCATCAATAAATAAAACACCACCTTTGGCTTCGTCTATTTTTTCAGCGGTTTTAATGGCAGTCTGTCCAACATAACCCGCAACTAGTCCTTGTCTATCCGTCTCTACTATATGCCCTCTTTCCAGCATGCCCAATGCCTTATAAATTTTGGTTAAAATACGAGCAACCGTTGTTTTACCTGTTCCTGGATTCCCAATAAAGACCGTATGTAAAAAGAAGCTATTTAAGACATTTCTACCTGTTTCTCGATAGAAACTGACCAAATCAACCAATTCGTGGATTTGCCTTTTGATGCTATCCATGCCAATCATCTCATCCAATTCTGCTAAGGAATCTTTTAGAAGTGCAGTATCAACAGGAATTTTTGGTAAGGTCTTTTGACGAGTAATTTCAATTTTATTGACATCGGCTGCGGTAATTGTTTCCAGCTCTTCATGTTCTGTTAAAGTAGGATCTTCATTTGACATTACTCGTAAGCCTAAATGAATTTTTGCTTTTTCGATTAAGTCGAAAACAAACCGGGCATTGCCAAAGGTTTTATCTCTATTTCTGAATGCTTCGATGATGATATCATCTATACTGACTTTAGCTTTAGGTGTTAATTTGACGCCTTTTTCTTGGGCGGCATAATTAGCGATGGCTGATAATTCTTGTGGTAAATAATCTGAAAATTCAAAGTATAATTTAAAGCGAGATTTTAAGCCAGGATTAGAATCCATAAAGTGTTTCATTTCTTTAGGATACCCCGCCACAATAACCGCTAAATCCCCTTCTCCATTAGACATTTCCTTCAAAATGATTTCTACAACTTCTCTACCAAAATCTTTACTATCATCATTAGAACGAGCTAGTGAATAAGCTTCATCAATGAATAAAACACCTCCTCTAGCTTTGTTGATAACTTCTTTCACTTTTGGAGCAGTCTGCCCAATATATTCTCCCACTAAATCAACTCTATCAACTTCTGTTACATGTCCTCTGCTCAATAAGCCCATTTTTTTATAGAGCTTACCCATCATTTTGGCAACCGTTGTTTTACCTGTTCCTGGGTTACCTATAAAAACAGAGTGTACATTGATTTCCTCTTTCTCTTCAAAACCCTTTTCTTTTCGCAATTGCAAAAACTGAATATATTTGGCGTGTTCTCTAACCTTTATTTTAATATCAGTCAAACCGATTAAAGACTCTAGATTTTGCACGACTTCTTCAAAAGTCAAATTTGCATCCTCATCAGGTGCAAGAATAACGGGTGTTTGTCGATTGGGCAATAATACACCTGCAATACCTTCTTCAAACGCATCATCTACATTAAATGGAACAACTGCCAATAATTTGTCCATAAAAACCAGCTCTGCAGTATAACTGTCTTGTCGCCAGGATCCTTTGACATTAGAACCCCAACCAGCAGTCAATCGAATATATTCTTCTCCTTGTTCCACTCGATGTAATCGAACGACTTGCCCTTTTAATTCCCGAGCATCATTATAGAATTTAGTAAATAATTCACATTGCCAATTGCGAGTCATATTCTCGTTTTTTAAGGCAATTTCTACATAAATATAGCGGGTTTCTTCTCCACTAAATTCGGTGTAATAAACTCTATCATCTTCATTCACATCATCATAAGGGCCTTCATATAATTTGAGTGATTGAACTTCTAGATAAGGATTATACTGAGGAATTAATTCATCATCGGTGTCTTCAATATAAAAGTATTTAGTGGCGACTTTTTCCCCTTCTATCCATGCTTCCCAATAATAAGTCCCTCTTTTCCAAAAGGCGCCATCTTTTTTATTACCCCAGCCTTCTCTAATATAAACAACGCTATCGTATTTACTGACTTTTCTTTTAAAAGGTAAGGCACATAATTCCTTACGCCCTTTTTTCATAGAATAGCAATGCAATTCTACTTCTACTTCCCAGTCTTCTGCATCGAATAATTTATTATGAAAAGAGAGTTCGGCGTATATATAGGATGATTCGTGCCTATCAAAAACTTGACGGTATTTCTTTTTATTATCAGCCAACCATTCGGTTGAGCCGTAGACTTTAAGTTCTCGGAACTTATATCTTTTATGTTCTGGATATTTTGAACTTTCCTCCATGCCTTTGTGCTACCAGTTTTTTTGTTATGGATTACAATTTGTACATTATAAGTTTAATGACCACCTCTAAACTAGGCGCATCCCTTTCGTTTAATTCCTCATTAAATGTCATTATCTACTTATCATCACATTATAACTAACAAATTTGAATAAAAAAGAGGATTCGTTTGTTTTAATTTTAACACGTAATATAAGCATAATCTGATTATTTCTTACTTTTTTAAACAAAATTAGTTACAAATAGCAAAAAAAATATAAGAACTATAAAAATTTTAAAATAATCAATATTTCCCGATAGAAAATGGAATAGTTGATTGATTGCCAAATTATTTTTTGAGAGGGCTGCACTTGTCAATGATTTACTAGCGCTCATCAAGCTTTTTTGATACAATTTTTCTTTTGGGTTACTTTTGTTTTTGTAAGAAATCATCTAAAAATAATTCACCTAATAATTTTTAAATCCGGGTATTATGAAAAAGATACTATTTTATACCTTACTACTATTTGGCCTTTTGGGCGCTTTTACCGCTTTTTCCTTTTTTAAAAATAAACCTCAAAAAATCCCGATTCCCCCTTTAAGAGCAATTAATACTATTGGGGACATTATTCAACCTTTTATAGAGAACGATAGAACGAAAGGGGTGTCTATTGGGACTTATCGGGATGGAAAAATTGAGTTTTATAATTTTGGTATTTGCTCAGATAAAAATCCCGTTGCGCCTTCTGAAAATTCTATCTATGAAATTGGTTCTATTACGAAAACCTTTACAGCGACGGTGCTCGCTCAAATGGTAGTCGAAGGAAAAGTAAATTACGAAGATCCTATTACTAAATACTTGCCTAAAGAAATTGTCAATTGGCCAGCTGAGGTATCTATTACCTTAGAAGATTTAGCAACCCATAGCTCTAGCTTACCAAGAATGCCTTCTAATTTTATCAAAAGAGCAATATTTGATATGAGTAATCCTTATAAAAATTATACGGTACCCGATATGTATGATTTTTTAAAAGATTTTGAACCTGCTCCTAAATCAGCAAGAAAGGTTGATTATTCTAATTTAGGGATGGGTTTATTAGGACATATTCTAGCGAATGTAGATGGTCTGTCTTATGAAGCAATGGTGCGCAAAAGAATTTTTCAACCCTTAGGAATGGATGATTCTCTGATTGAAATAGCAACAGGGCAGTTGATTCAAGGACATGATGGAAGTGGTAGCCCAACTTCTCAATGGGATTTGCCGACTTTCGCAGGGGCGGGTGCTATTAGGTCGAATACAACAGATATGATGAAATATTTAATTGCTAATATTAATGGAGAAGTGCCTTATGGTTTAACCCATGCGCCTAAAAAAAACTATTCTAGTTCTCGGAAGATAGGCTTAGCTTGGATTAGTCAAACAAATAATGGTTTGGATATTACGTGGCATAATGGAGGAACGGGTGGCTTTAGAACCTTTACGGGCTTTTCGAAAGACAAAAAAGTAGGCGTGATTGTGATGGCTAACTCCATCCAAAGTGTAGATGCTGTTGGTATTCGACTTTTACAATTTTTAGCAAAACCTCAATGATGAATTTAAAGAAATTGTTTCGTTATTCTTTTTTACCAATACTTGCTGTTTTAATTATCCCTAATTGGTCGAAGGAGACTATTCCTAATGAAATGGACCTAGTTATATACTCTGAACACTCAAGTTTTGTGAATTTGAAAAGTCTGGAATTTCAAATT
>JAFMDF010000401.1 GCA_017857395.1 Bacteroidota bacterium
AACCGCAAAGTTACAATAAATACTATTTAGAACTTCATGCGTAAACCACTAGAAAAAATATTAGCAGAGCTAAATCATGACGCACTTAGGACACTCAAGCCAAAAAGCATTAATTTCTATTTTGAAGATAACGAAGCCTTCTTATTCTATAAGTCGATTATTGAAGGTGAGGAAATTGGTTGCGAACCTATTTTTAAAGATCTTTCTTTAAGTTGTGGCATATACAAACAACTAATAGATAAAAAATTCGAAGAATTTTATAGAAGTATAGTAGTTTTAGATGGTGATTTTAAAGATACGTTGAAAGAAGATATAGAAAACACAATAGTATTTCTACCTTCTACGAATAGGCCTGAGAATGTGATAGATGATTTTTTAAAAGGTTTGGATGTTTCAGATAAACTTTGGGATAATGAAAATCAATATACTAAACAAACTTATTTACAAAGTAAATTCGGTATTGAGGACAACAGAGATGATATGAAAAGGTGGTTTAAAAGTCAAATTGAATTTTGGGGATTAAATGGTAATAGAGTATTCAATAGATGGAAAGAGTTGAATAAAACAGAGACATCGAGAATCAGATCAAGAACCCGAATGGTGGTTAAGAGGATCAATGAAAACTACTTTGAGCTTAGTCATAGATAAATGCCTACAACTACACGGCCATATTTATCTATCGTTCACATGTCGCGAACCCGATATTTTAAGATTGCATCTTAAAATCAATATTTCATACGTTTTCAACGTAATTGCCACCAAAATAAAAGCTGCTTACATTGAAAAGCATACAATATTTCGGCATAACCTAAAAAAACAAAACGAATCGCACAAAAAAAGTTATTTTTATAAAACCAAAACTAAATAACTTAATGATGAGTGAACAAAAAGAAAAATACATCAATCCATTAACTAATTTTGGGATGAACGCTTATGAAGAAAGTTTAAAATATTACCGAGATATTAAAAATGTAGTAGACACCTCAAGAGAAGAAGGATTAAAAGAAGGAATAAAAGAAGGATTAAAAGAGGGATTAAAAGAAGGATTTGAGAAAAGAAATTTTGAAATTGCAAAAGAAATGAAAGCTAATGGAGAACCTATTGAAAAAATAATGAAATATACGAATCTTACTAGAAAAGAAATCGAAACTTTATAGAAGGATAATTCAGTAGATAAAAGAAATCTCCTCCTACATAACTGTATGTGAATGCTGTATACTTATACAAGCCTATTCCTCCCTACCACCAATTAATCACTCCCACCCACCAAAAAATAAAAGTGAATAGTAAAAAATGCGGATTACCCCTATTTTGAGCGGGTATTAAAAATTAGCCTCATTTCTTAAAACTATACTATGATAATTGATTACACCAAACCTTTTCTGCTTGTTGTCTTGACTATTTTCTTGTTACCCATTTCTATTTTCGCCCAATTTGGCGTCAATCACCTTATTTATGATTGCCCTGAAGTTTGCAATGCCTATGATGTGGCGGCGGCGGACTTGGATGGCGATGGGGATAAGGATATTATCGCTTCCTTATATTTAGACGAGAAAGTTGTTTGGTATCAAAATGATGGAAAAGGAAATTTTTCTACCGAAAATATCATTGCAGCAGAATACCCTTGGGTAAGGAGTGTGTTTGCCACCGACATAGACGAAGATGGAGATATCGACGTATTAGCAGGGAATAGCTGGAATAGTAAAGTTTCGCTTTTTGAAAATGAAGGCAATGGCAGCTTTAAAGCGGAAAAAGTCATTACCCGAAAGGCGGATTCCCCTCGAACGGTGGTGGCAGCGGACTTAAATAATAATGGTCGAAAAGATGTCTTAATTGCCTCTTATTTGGATAGTAAAGTCTCTTGGTATGCGAATATGGGCAATGGTAATTTTGGCGAAGAGAATAAAATAACGACTGGCGCTTTTAGTGCGACTTCTGCTGTTGCGGCAGATTTAGACAATGATGGGGATTTAGATGTCGTTTCCTCGCAACTTCAATTTAATACAATTGCTTGGTATGAGAATATGGGCGGCGGCAATTTTACCAATCAAATCAGGATTAGCAATAAGGCGTCTAGCCCAGAGGTCGTGGACGTAGCAGATATAGATGGGGACGGCGATATGGATGTTATTTCAGGCGGTACTTCGCAGTTGGTTTGGTACGAAAATGATGGCGCGGCTACCTTTAGTGACCCGATTACTATCGACGACAAAGTGCTCCTGATTAATGACCTAAAACTAGCGGATATTGATACCGATGGAGATATTGATTTGTTAGTCGCTGCTGACCGTACCGATGTTTTTGGCTTATACGAAAACCTTGGAGATGGCACCTTCGCTCCACAAGTCATCATTGACGCCGAGAGAGACCGCCCTTTTTCGGTAGAAGTAGCCGATTTAGATGCGGATGGCGATATGGATGTGGTGACCGCTTCTTTGAAAGATGGCATTATTTCTTGGCATCCAAATGCCTTATTAACCGATATAAAATATACGCCGCTACCTAAAAACAAAGTCAACATTTATCCTAATCCTACTACTGGTCATTTTGTGGTCGAAACGGAATTGACTGGTACTTATGTTTATACCATTTTTAGTATAGATGGGAAAAAAATAACTACCTCCATGGATGGCATTTTTAATACGCCGCTTCCATCAGGCATGTATTTATTGGAAGTTAGGGCAGTTTCTAATGGGGCAACGGTTTATAAAAAAGTAGTGGTGGAGTAGGCTTTGATAAATGGTCGCTGAGAAATGTTAGACTAAAAATGGGAAAGTAATGGAATATTGGCAGGAGATGTGTTACTTTTGGTCATCAAAAAATTAAGCAGGCCTCCAAAGGGTAGTTTATTAAAGTTATAAAAGCCGTTCTTAATAAAAGTAATTCGGTTTATGTTTTTTTAGAAAAATTGCTAATTATAACATTTTGCGGTAAACCTGTCCCAGCGGGACAAAATGTCGGTAGTAGGAAATGATATTTTCTTGAATCCCAAATGTGCCTTTAGGTACATTATGTATTACATCCCGTACCTAAAGGCACGGTAATCTAAGGTAAATCTCAACTTGCTACCAACATAAAACCCCTAAAGGGGTTAATTTTCCGAATCACCTTACCCAAAGTTTTCGGTATTACAATCAGAGCAGTTATAAAAAGAAAGCCCTAACATGTTATATTTAATTAGCGGAACATCCAGAGCAGGAAAGACCATTATTGCCAATAAATTAGCCACCAAAAAAGGGATTTCCTATTTTTCCCTTGATTGGCTGATAATGGGGTTTACCAATGGGCTTCCAGACTATGGCATTCATGATAAATTATTTCCTGACGAAATAGCAGAAAAAGCTTGGTCTTTTTTGAAAGCCATGTTTGAAAGCATGATCTGGGAAGAAGTAGATTATATTATTGAAGGAGAAGCGATTCTCCCTGAATTAGTCATTGAATTACTGAAAAAGCATCCCGATAAATTAAAAGTGTGTTTCGTTGGCTATACGGATATTAATATTGATAAAAAAGTGAAGGCTATCAAAGATTTTAGCACTACTACAAAGGATTGGTTAAGTGATAAACCCGAAGCCTATATTAGAGACCATGTAAACAACATGGTCGCTCACAGTATAAAAATAGAAAAATCCTGTAAAGAAAATGGTATCGCCTATTTTAATACGTCTAGCCATTTTATAGCTACTATTGAGGAGGCTATCAGCTATTTGTCCAATCATACATCTTAAATCAAAATTCATCAATCATAAATCCATTTTAATCATTTGTCTATCAAATAATTAGGACGCAACCACCAAACAGATTCTTACTACTGGACATTTTGATTCTAGATACTGGATTTTTGATATAAGATAAATCAAATACCAAATTCATAGCTATCTAAATAGTTGACTTTTAGGCTTTACTACCAGCCCAAATCACCCTTCCTCCCCCTTATTCATAAAATAGCCTGTCAACTAGAATGCTTTGTGTCATACGCTCTTATTAAGTTATTAAACGGATTCACCTTACTATTATCAAAAGAAGTCGCCCGAAATTCTTTTTACTGCCAAAGAATCTTACTTTAGAGGGGCGTTTGATAAACTGAACACTAAACAAATCATAAAATGAAAAAGATTATACTTGCAGGCTTCCTATTTTTACTATTGGGATGTAAAGACAGCGCATTACCGACTACTCAAGTAGCCGACACTACCCAAAATTGGGCATTTGATGCTTTTGAAAAAGTGGATAGCCTTAATCCTATTTTGAACCCCACCCCAAGTTTAACCTTTGAATGCCCCATCACTAAACAGCCCATAAATTGGGAAGAACGGAATGTCTTAAATCCATCTGCGGTGGTCAAAGGAGACCAAGTTTATTTGTTTTACCGAGCACAAGATGTAAAGGGCACTTCTAGAATTGGCTTAGCTATCAGTTCGGATGGGCTTCACTTTAAGAAATCTCCAGCGCCTGTTTTTTATCCTGCTAACGATTCGATGAAAGTATATGAGTGGAATTATAAAAAGACGGCCAATAATGCTTTTCTAACAGACGACTGCCCCAACTGTTATTTTGATGGGGTGGAAGACCCAAGAATTGTGGAAAGTGCCGATAATCGGTATATCATGACCTATACTGCCTATGATGGCAAGACTGCTCGATTAGCTATTGCTTCTTCCAAAGACTTGACTAATTGGACGAAACATGGATTGGTTTTTAAAAGCGAAAAATATAAAGATAAATGGTCCAAGTCTGGCGCTATTGTAGTCGAATCGAAGGGTGGTAAACAGATTGCCAAAAAAATAAATGGCCAATACTGGATGTATTTTGGCGATACCAATCTATTTTTAGCTAGTTCAGACGATTTGATTCATTGGGAAATCTGTGAAAATGAAGAGAATAAGCAAATGATTTCCGTTTTGCATCCACGAATGGGCTACTTTGATAGCAGACTCGTTGAACCTGGGCCTTATGCTTTATATAAAGAAGATGGCATTTTGTTAATTTATAATGGGAGTAATGCGGCTAATTTTAATGACCCCAATTTGTCAAAATTCACCTATGCTGCGGGACAAGCTTTGTTTGACAAAAACGCTCCCCATAAATTAATTAATCGGACAGACAGCTATTTTATTTATCCTGATAAAGCTTATGAAAAAATTGGAGAAGTTAATGAAGTTTGTTTTGTAGAAGGGTTGGTTCATTTTAAGGACAAGTGGTTTTTGTATTATGGAACGGCTGATTCTAAAATTGCTGTTGCGGTAAATAATGAAATTGAGTTTTAAACATAATTGTGTCCAAGTACTTAATTGAATTAAGCTTCAACATGAAAAAAAGAACCGTATTAGTATTGATGATGATTATTTTTATTTTCGTGATTGTACATATTCCTAATGATGGAGAGGTTAAGAATGTATTATATGGAGAAAGACATGATATTTTTGAAACATCAACAAATACATCGAGATGGTTTTTTGATAAAATGGGGCATTTATATCCTCAAGAAAGTATACCGAATATTGAACTATCAAAAAATAAGGCTTCCATCAAAGAATATTATAAAAATAATCCTACTGCCTTCTGTTTAATTGCCGCTAACAATAAACTTAATTTCAATCATTACTCGGATCCTAATTTTGACCAGTTACAAGATAAATTGAGATTCAATTTATTACAGCAAGTTAATGCTAAATTAATTGATTTTTCTAGTACTTATATTTTAATTCATGGATTCCGAAAACCGATAACTTCTCAAAATAGTACCACTTCTGCTTTTTTAGATAATCTGATTATTAAATCAGCGATCCAACAAAATCAAAGAAATAATTATTTTGTTGAAATATATTGGGATGGAATGTATGATTTTTTTGAAGCCCATAAAAGGAATCAACATTTAGAGTCTTTTCAGCTTTTTGAAAATGAAGCCCGTACTAATGCTATTTATGCTGGTTATGGTTTAAGACAGATGGTTTCTCAGTTGGAAGTTTCAAAAATGACCATATTAAGCCATAGTCTGGGAGCAAGAGTTGCCTTAAGTTGTCTTTTGAATACTTTTGATGAGGACGTGCCCAATAATGCTCAAAGCACACCTACGCCCTCACAAGATACCATCTCGATCTGTTTGATTGCACCAGCCATTTCTAATAGCCCATTTGAAGAATATTATGATCGAAATACTCCTTTAAAATTCTCTGAAAAAGACAATTATAAATTACATATCCTGTATAATGAAGATGATATTGTCTTAAAAAAGAAAATAAGTTTTATTGGTCCTGGAGCCAAAAAATTTGGAGATACAAGTCTTGGCTGTAATCATGAACAAGCAATTGAAAAACTGAAGGCTACTTTTGAGCATAAATATCCTGCTTCGGAATTATTTGCAATCAAAATACCCATTGGACATTCTCATTTAGCAGAACATTATGTACTTTCAGAACAATTTCGCTCATTTCTAGATTTCAATGAGTAAAACTCCGTAAGCGTATTAGAGAAGTTCCAGTTTAAACCGCTATTCCGAATCGTTAAACCCTATAAATGTAAATTATGCACATTAAGAAAACCTATACCACCTTAGAAATGGCTTGGTGGACTCGCTTTGAGACCTTACTATTTTTTGTCATTATTGCAACTTGGGTGGCTATTTATTACTTCCTTGATTTAGGTTGGTTAAAAATTCCTTGGACACCTTTGGCTTTGATTGGTACAGCGGTAGCATTTGTGATTGGTTTTCAAAATAATTCCGCTTATGGCAGAATTTGGGAGGCTCGAAAAATTTGGGGTGGCATAGTCAATACTTCCAGAACCTTTGGTATGTTCCTACAGGATATGCTGACCAATGAATACGCATCCACACCTATGTCTACCGCAGAAATTCAACAGGAAATCAAAACCCTTACCTATCGACACATTGCTTGGATGACTGCTTTACGGCATGCTATGCGGATGCCTAAACCTTGGGAGACGAGTCTCAATCACAAGACCAACCAAGAATGGGATACCAGACCGCCCGAAATGGAATCTTCTCTAGCCGTAGATATTAAACCTTACATTTCTGATACTGATTTTGACTATGTGATGGATAAAAATAATAAGCAGACCGCCTTATTATACTTGCAATCTCATCATTTGAGAAAACTAAAAGAACAAGGCATCGTTTGGGAATTTTCTTTTCTGCAATTAGAGGGTGTACTAGAAGAATTGTTTACCCAACAAGGTAGAAGTGAGCGCATTAAAAATTTTCCATATCCTCGACAATTTGCTACATTGAATCATTTTTTCATGTGGATTTTTGTCTTGCTACTCCCGCTTGCCCTTGTCCCTCAATTCGCAGAAATCGGAAACGAATTTGCCGACACTCATCCAATGATAAGTGACGGTTTTGTTTGGCTTTGCATTCCTTTTTACGTGATTGTTGCATGGATTTTTCATACGATGGAACGAATTGGTAGAACAGGTGAAAATCCTTTTGAAGGAACGGCTAATGATGTACCGATTTCTACTATTGCTAGAGGCATTGAGATTGACTTACGGCAAAACTTGGGAGAAGCAAAAGAAACTAT
>JAFMDF010000402.1 GCA_017857395.1 Bacteroidota bacterium
ATCAATGAAATAAATGACATATTTTATTTTTTAATAAGTTTAATTTAGTTCAATGAATCAACCTAATTTACAGTTAGCAAAAAAATTAAACATTGCAGCGACGATTGTTTCTGTAATTGTATTAGCCTTAGTTGTTGTAATGCGCCGTATCCATTTTGATACAGGCATAGATTTTAGTTTTCTACCGCCATTTCATGCCAGCGTAAATGCACTAGCAGCAGTAGCGCTAATGTTCTCTTTTTATTTCATTAAGAATAAAAATGTGGAAGCACATAAAAAGGCAAATTTCTTAGCACTAGGTTTATCCATTTTATTTTTACTGTCTTATGTAGTTTATCATTTAACGACAGAAGCGACTAAATTTGGCGGCGAAGGCAATATTAGATATGTCTATTTCTTTCTATTGATAACGCATGTTATTTTAGCAGCGGTGATTCTACCCTTTATTTTATTTACCTTTATCAGAGCTTATACAGGACAAATTGAAAAGCATCGGAAAATGGCAAAGTGGGTCTATCCATTATGGTTATATGTAGCGATTACTGGACCAATTTGTTATTTGATGTTACGACCATATTATTAGAATCGTAGCACAGACATTCTCGTCTGTGAACATATCGGTAACTAATCGGACAAGAATATTCGAGTTACGTTTTAAATTAAAACCAGCATCATGAAAAATAAAATCATAAAAATAATCACCCTTTGTTCCTTAGTTTTTTGCTTACAATTAACGACAACTACGGAAGTACAAGCACAATGCCCAATGTGTAAAATGTCCGCAGAAAGTAACCTAAAAAATGGCGGAACAGATGGACAAGGTTTAAATAATGGCATTCTATACATGCTGTTAACACCTTATGTAATCGTTTTTGGATTAGGTTATTTTTGGTGGAGCAATCGTAAGAAAGAAGAAGAATTTGAACTAGAAGAAAATGTACATTTGAATTAATAAAGGGGTAGCCCTATTAACCAGTAATTTCCCAACATTAATTGTCGAATTAATGTTGGGAAGTTACTTGATGATAAGCCCCAGTTATGCCAACTCAAACATCGCCTCAATTTCCACGGGAATTCCATCAGGCAAAGACCCCATGCCAACCGCACTTCTGACTCCAATTCCTTTTTCCTCGCCCCAAACTTTAGCAAACAATTCACTACAGCCATTAATGACATAAGGATGTGCTTTAAACTCAGGCACACAACCGACCATTCCCAACACTTTTATCACTCGACCAATTTTATTTAAACTGCCTAAATTTGCTTTTAAAGTAGCCAAAATAGCTAAACCTACTTGTTGAGCCGCCATTTTTCCTGCTTCTATATCCATATCTTCGCCAATTCGACCGATAATGAGACTACCATCAGATTGTACCGTCCCATGCCCAGAAACATAGATAAAGTTATTCACTTGTAAAAAAGGCTTATAGACACCTATTGGTTTAGGTGGAGGTGGTAATTCCAAATTAAGAGCAGCAAAACGTTCTTCGGGTGTACTCATATTATTAGTCATTTTAGTTTAGAAAATAATAGCGAAATTAGGGAATTGAAAGGAAGGTAAACGAATTTGATATGATTAATTTTGTGGAAAACTTAAAAACACTAAAAATTGTTAATTAACTTGTATGTATTCATCACTCATCACTCATCACTATAACACATGGCATTCTCACAAGATTACCTTGAATTCATCTTAGAACAGTTAGAAGACTTTGGGGAGATTATCCACAAAAAAATGTTTGGAGGAGTTGGTTTTTATAAAGAAGGAACTATGTTCGGTGGTATTATGAAAGGAACCTTACATCTAAAAGTAAGCGACGAAACTCGCCCTGAATTTGAAGCAGCAGGCATGACCGCTTTTATGGCTTCTTATTATGAAGTGCCTATAGATATAATAGAAGATAGAACTCAATTGGCTGCTTGGGCCGAGAAAGCTTATCAAGTAGCACTAACAACAAAAAAGGTAAAAAAGAAGAAAAGAAAGTAAAAATTAGATTGAAATATATATGACAGGAAATAAAGCAGAAAAAGTAGGCGGGCACATTAAAAAAAAGAAAGGCGAAGAAAAAGTCTCTTTCAAGGACCAATTTGCAGCACTTAAAAACTTACCACCCTTTTTCAAATTAATTTGGGAAACTCACAAGGGTATGACATTTGCCAATGTGGTTTTGCGGTTAATAAAATCAGCGATTCCATTGGCTATTTTATGGGTAGGAAAGGAAATTATTGATGAAATCATTCGTTTGATGGAAGTAACGACCGCAAAAGACATGACTTATTTGTGGATATTGGTTGGGCTAGAACTAGGATTAGCTGTTTTATCCGAACTATTAAATCGGGCAATTTCCTTATTTGATGGTTTATTAGGCGATTTATTTTCCAATGCGACTTCTGTTAAATTAATCAAACATGCAGCTTCCTTGGATTTATATCAATTTGAAGATGCCAATTTTTATGATAAATTAGAACGAGCAAGAAGGCAAACCACCAGCCGAACCATTTTAATGTCGCAAGCCTTATCGCAAATACAAGACATGATTACCATCGTCTTTTTAGCGGGTGGTTTAATAGCTTTTAATCCTTGGTTGATTTTATTATTAATTGTAGCCGTCATTCCTTCTTTTATTGGAGAAACACATTTTAATCGACGCAGTTATTCTTTGACCAGAAGTTGGACACCCCAGCGTAGAGAATTAGATTATTTGCGATTTATTGGTGCAAGTGACGAGACAGCAAAAGAAGTGAAAATTTTTGGTCTAGAAGATTTTTTAGCCGAACGTTTTGAATTGATTGCCGATAAATATTACTTAGAAAATAAAAAAATTGCGGTCAATAGAGCCATGGTTGGAAGTTTATTGTCGTTCCTAGGCACCTTAGCTTATTATGGCGCTTATGTCTTTATCATTTTACAAACGGTTAGTGCGGCCATTACTATTGGTACCTTAACTTTTTTAGCAGGGTCTTTTCAACGTATGCGAGGTATGTTGCAAGGTATTATGAATCGCTTTTCGACCATTTCTGAAAGTGCTTTATATTTAGATGATTTATTTGGTTTTTTTGAAATTAAACCGACCATTAACTTAAATGGAGCATCCCGAAAAATACCGAAACCAATACAAAAAGGATTTACCTTTGAGAATGTAGGTTTTAAATATCCGAATAGTGAAATATGGGCATTGCGACATATATCTTTTCATTTGCCAACGAATCAAAAATTAGCTTTAGTGGGCGAGAATGGCGCAGGTAAAACAACCTTAGTGAAGTTATTAGCCCGTTTATATGAACCCAATGAAGGTCGTATTTTACTGGATGGAAAAGATTTAAGAGAATACGATTTAAAAGATTTGCGCCGAGAAATAGGTATTATTTTTCAAGATTATGTGCGTTTTCAGATGAAAGTATCCGAAAATATTGCCATTGGAAACATTCCAAAAATAGAAGAACTGCCGGTGATTAAAGATGCAGCTCATAAAAGTTTGGCTGATACGGTAGTTGATAATTTACCAGAAAAATATCAACAAGTTTTGGGTAAACGATTTGCCAAAGGGGTAGAATTATCGGGCGGTCAATGGCAAAAAATTGCACTAGCTCGGGCATATATGAAAGATGCCCAATTATTGATTTTAGATGAACCAACAGCAGCCTTAGATGCAAGAGCAGAACACGAAGTCTTCCAACGTTTTTCAGAATTAATCGAAGGAAAAATGGCGGTCTTAATTTCTCACCGTTTTTCTACCGTTCGAATGGCAGACCGTATTTTGTTTTTAGAAAATGGACAGATGAAAGAATTGGGCAGCCATGAGGAATTATTGGCGCAGGATGGGAAATATGCGGAGTTGTTTAAATTGCAGGCGGCGGGGTATCAGTAAAAATAGAAAAGGATTGTGATTAACTTCACAATCCTTTTCTTATACTTAATGTTCAGTAAATTAATTGATTATTAATGAGATTCATCAAATTCCTCCAAAACCATAACCGCATCTTCCCAAGTTTCCATAGCCGTATCTAATTCTGTTTTTTTAGCTTCGTAATCCGCCATTACCTTTTGCTCTCGGCTACTACCATAAAAATCAGCCTTCGCCATCTCTGCCTCAAATTGTTCGATTTTTCCTTCTAATTGACTAATTTTATTTTCTGCATTTTGAGCAGTTCGCTGTAGTTTTTTACGTTCTTTTTTCTCCTCAAAAGTTAATTCTCGTTTTTCTTCAACTTTTGCGACTACCTTTTTAGGCGCAGTTTTATGTTTACTTTTTTCTAATTCTACCTGCCGCATATTTTCCATCTCCCGCTTTTCTAAAAAGGCATTCACATCTCCAATATGGTCGAATAATTGTTTATCTCTAAATTCAATCGTCCTACTTGTCAAACCACCTAGAAAATCTCTATCGTGTGAAACGACAATTAACGTACCATCATACTCAATTAAAGCTTGCTTTAGGACATCCTTAGAAATCATGTCCAAGTGGTTCGTCGGTTCATCCAGTACCAATAAATTAAAAGGACGCAATAACATACAAGCCAAGGCAAGTCTCGCTCTTTCTCCACCCGAAAGGACGGATACCTTTTTATCGGCATCTTCGCCACTAAACATAAATGCCCCTAAAATATTTCGCAAACGAGTACGCATTTCTGGTGGCGAAGCGTTTTCCATCGTTTGTAAAAGGGTCGAATTGGGGTCTAGCGTATCCGATTGGTCTTGTGCATAATAACCCACCGATACATTATGTCCCAAGGTAATATCTCCAGCAGTAGCAGGTAATTTATTAACTAATATTTTCGCGAGGGTTGTTTTTCCTTGACCGTTTTGACCAACAAAAGCGATTCTATCACCTCTATCCAGTTTAATATCAACACCTTCTAAGACATGCAAATCACCATAATATTTTTTAACATTCTTTCCATCTACTACAATTTGTCCAGAACGAGGTGCAGGCGGAAACCGCAAATTCATAGCCGCTTTATCTTCGCTATCAATGACGACTCTTTCCATTTTATCTAACGCCTTTTGCATAGACTGCGCCATCTTTGTTTTATTGGCTTTTGCCATAAAGCGAGCAATGGTTCTTTCTTTCTCTGCAATGACTTTTTGTTGATTTTGGAAAGTTGATTTTTGTTTTTCTCGACGTTCTTGACGCAGTTGAACGAACTTAGTATAAGAAGCTTTATATTCAAAAATATTTCCTAGCTCTACTTCAATTGTTCGCTTAGTGACCGTATCTAAGAATTGCTTGTCGTGCGAAATGGTAATAACTGCACTTGGATAAGTTTTTAAAAAATGCTCTAACCAAATAATAGATTCAATATCCAGATGATTGGTCGGCTCATCTAGCAATAAATAATCTGGTTTTTGTAATAATAATTTGGCTAATTCAATCCGCATTTGCCAGCCACCACTAAATTCATCGGTTAATCGACTTAAATCACTATGTTTAAAACCTAGTCCTTTCAATATCCGCTCGGCATCTACCCCCATCGTCACACCTCCCAACACAGCAAAACGGTCATTTAATTCCGAGAAATCTTCAATTAATTTGGCGTAACCATCACTTTCGTAATCCGTGCGCTCTGCCATTTCTTGATTAATCAACTCAATCTTTTTCTCTATTTCTACTGCTTCATTAAAAGCAGTTAACGTTTCTTCTAAAACGGTCTTGCCCTTTGGTAAAAACATTTCTTGGTGCAAAAAACCAAGGGTACTTTCTTTGGGCATAGTGACACTACCAGCATGAGGCGAAATCTCCCCAGCCATTATTTTTAATAAAGTGGATTTGCCCGCCCCGTTTCGACCGACTAAACCAACCTTGTCGGTATTTTGAATCACAAAATTGACGCTATCCAATAATACTCTATCCCCGTATTTCACAAAAACATTCGCTACATTAATCATATATACTAGTCGTTGGTCATTAGTCATTGTTTTGAAGAATCAACAACTAATGGTTTTATGCTATTTTTTTTCGACTGCAAAATTACGGTTCATTTGGAAGAGTTGCGGGATAAAACTATTTTTATTTTTAAGACTTACTTAATTTCGACCACCCTACTCGGAAAACAATAATCAATCCAATCAAAATCAAGAAAACATATTGAATAGGCATATAAGAAAAGATTCTTATTTTTTCAAGCACCCACATAATTATCAGCACAGAGACAACCATCCAAATTAAGCCTGATAGTTTATCAAACCCAGGTATTTTATCTAAATTAACAGCTTTTTTAATAATGCCGATGGTCGCAAACATAGAAATAATAGGTAAAATTTGAGTGTAGATGTCTATCTGTAGGATGCTTCTATTTTCTAGAAATAATTGATAAACAATCAGCATCATACCAAAAATCCCAGGAACAAGGGCTAAATACATCAATGTTGAATAATATAATTGCCAAACCCTTTCATCTTCTTCTCCTTTTCCGATAACGGATCCAATAAAAGCAGCCAATGGAATTAATAGAAAAAAGCCAATAATATAGCCAGGGTTAAGGGCTAGTAAATCAAAAAAATCTTTAAGCGTCATGATACATTGTTTAGGGAATGAAAGCCAAAAATAGCGCCATTTTTTGAATATTGATTGAGGATTTGCGTATCCTTTATTTTGAAAACTAAGGTACTGTCGAAAAAGTACAGTTATTTGAATAATTTGTGCTAACCTTTTATGGAAAAAGGAGGTAGCTTTAAGCATTATTCTAAAAATGAAATACCACTATTATGTCCGTAAAGATTTCCAATAAAATCCAATTTGAAAAAGCAGACATTTATTTAATTGGCTTATTAATCATTGCTATACTTGGTTTTTGGCCCTCTTACTTCTCTAAATTTTTTGATGGAACGGCTGATTTTACGCAATATATTCATGCCCATGCTACGGTGATGATGCTTTGGGTGGCCTTTCTTATCCTTCAACCTTTACTCATTCGACAGAAAAAATTAGCGGTACATCGCATCTTAGGCAAAATATCTTATGTCTTATTTCCTTTAGTTATCATCGCAGGTGCTCTATTAGCACATCATCGAGCAGAATTTGAAACCAATTTAGCCAGAGGTTTATTTATTCCTTTCAAAGATATTGTGGTTTTATTAGTGGCTTATGGTATAGCCATTTATCATCGGAAAAATATCGCCATTCATGCTAGGGCAATGATTGCTACGGCGATTCCTTTTTTAGAACCCGCTTTAGTGCGTTTTTTAAATTGGTCATTGCCAGACGCTTTTCCATTGCGCCCTTATCTATGGACGGTTATCATTATGGATTTGATTCTAATCGGATTGATTATTCGAGAACGGAAAGAAAAGAAGGGAAGATGGGTGTTTCCATTGATTCTAGGCTTGTATTTTGTGATTCAGTTTATTTTATTTTTCGGCGTAGACATTCCAGGTTGGAGACCTTTGGCAGAATGGTTTGCAGCCTTGCCCTTAACTTAATTACAGTATTACAGTAGGCAATTAGTTGTAGGTTTATACTGCCTACTGCTAACTGCCTACTGCTAACTGCCTACTGCTAACTGCCTACTGCTAACTGCCTACTGC
>JAFMDF010000075.1 GCA_017857395.1 Bacteroidota bacterium
TGACTTACGATGGTTGTGCCGATGATGGCTATAATGTGACGGTTGGTACAAGCGTATATAATGAAACCAACCCAACAGGTACAGAAATCTTAACAGCGGCAAATGGATGTGATTCTACGGTTACGGTTAACTTAGTATTTAAGCCAAATTCAACAGGTTTAGTTGCTTATGATGGCTGTGAAAATGATGGTTATAGTGTGACGGTTGGGACAACGATTTATGATGAAGCGAACCCAACAGGTACAGAAACTTTAACAGCATCGAATGGCTGTGATTCTACGGTAACGATTAATTTAGTATTTAAGCCAAATGCAACTGGAACAGTTACTTATGATGGTTGTGAAAGCGATGGATATGAAGTAGTTGTTGGTTCAACGACGTATAATGAAGCTAATCCAACAGGCACAGAGACTTTAACGGCTGCCAATAGTTGTGATTCGGTCGTAACGATCAACTTAGTATTTAAGCCAAATACAACTGGAACAGTTACTTATGAAGGTTGTGAAAATGATGGTTATAGTGTGACGGTTGGAACAACTGAATATAATGAATCAAACCCAATAGGTACAGAAATTTTAACAGCAGCAAATAGTTGTGATTCAACAGTTACGATTAACTTAGTATTTAAGCCAAATGCAACTGGCGAAGTTGTTTATCATGGTTGTGAGGAAGATGGATTTAATGTGACAGTTGGAGCGACTGAATATAATGAATTAAACCCAACAGGTACAGAAATTTTAACAGCGGCGAATGGTTGCGATTCTACGGTAACGGTGAATTTAGTATTCAATTCAATAAAAACTAGTGAAATTACTTATAATGGTTGTGCAGAAGATGATTATGAAGTAGTGGTGAATGGTGTCCTATATAGTGAGAATAACACAAATGGAACAGAGATTTTCACAGCAGTGAGTGGTTGTGATTCGATAGTAAGCATTAATTTAGTGTTCAATCCATTAACGGAAAATGCTTGTGGTATTTTTGATTTAGCTTTAGAAAAAGCAACGGATTCTACTACCGTTCGATTGGGTGATTTGGTCACGTATCAAATTAAGGTGACAAATGAAGGAACGATTGATGCCTATAATATTGGCATTACGGACTTCATTCCAACAGGTATGAGTTTGGCGGATGGAAATTGGACAGCAAGTGGAGATACCGCTAGATTTAATACACCGATTAGTTTCTTACCAACAGGTACTAGCTTTAATGTATACATGACCTTAAAAGTAAACCTTGATTTTACAGGAACAACTTTAGTCAACTTTGCAGAAATTAGCGAAGCAGATGATGACGATGATTCATCGAATACGCCACCAACAGATGAAGATTCTACGCCAGACGAAGACCCTGAAAATGAGGACGAAGATGATGATGATTCTGCGGTAATTAATGTGATAGAAGAAGGAGACGATATTTTTGACTTGGCATTAATCGAGACGCTTGCGCCAGGGCAAGAAAGCATGGTGCGTGCTGGTGAAACAGTAGATTTAAAAGTCACCATTTTTAACCAAGGAACAATATCAGCAGAGACCATTGAAATCACCCAATATTTACCAGCAGATGTGACGTTAAATAGCACAAATCCACAAGGTTGGACGGCCGTAAATGATAGCACGGCTACGATTGGATTGACTGCTGGAAATGAATTACCAATTGGTGGATTAGCACCAGATAGCATGATAATGGTGATGATTCAAGTAGTAATTGATGAAAGTACAACAGCAGTTAAATTAACACCCCACGCAGAAATTAGCGATGATGGTATAAATAATGATAATGATTCTACGCCAAATGATGACCGAACAGACGATGCAGGAGGCGAACCTAATACAGATACAGATAATACAGTTGACCAAATTGCACCAACAGATGAGGATGATGAAGACCCTGTACAAATTATGTTAGAAGAGTTTGATTTAGCTTTAGTAGAAGAATTGATAACTGAAGGCCCAGTTATGCCTGGGGATACGATTACTACTAAAGTCAAGGTATTCAATCAAGGAGATATTCCAGCAGATTCCATTAAATTATTCGCTTATATTCCAAATGGTTTGACCTTGGCGGATGCTGTTTGGACAGCAATGAATGACTCAACGGCAATGCGAACTTTAACAGTTGCGGAAAATGATTTACCAACGGGTGGTTTAGTAGCGGACGAAATGACTATGGTCACAATAGATTTTGTGATTGACCCAACTTTCATGGATACTTGTTTGATTACTTATGCAGAAATTGGAGATGCAACGGACGAGCAAGGAAATCCAGTTACGGATATTGACTCTACACCTGATGGTGATAGCACAAATGATACAGGTGGGGAAGTAAATACCCCAACAGATAACCAAATTCATTCCATGTCACCGACAGATGAAGATGACCATGACCCTGTAAAAATAGTAGTCAACCAACGATTTGATTTAGCTTTAGAAAAATCAACAGATTCGACCATTGTTCGATTAGGCGATTTAGTAACTTATCAAATTACAGTTACTAATGAAGGGACATTGGATGCTTATAATATTGGCATTTCGGATTTCATTCCAAATGGCATGACGTTACAAGATGATAATTGGACGGCTAATAAGGATACTGCTAGGTATAATACGCCTATTGCTTTCTTAGCTATAGGGGATGCCATAACTATTGAGGTCACCTTCCGAGTAAATAATGATTTTACAGGAACAAGTTTGATGAATATGGCAGAAATAAGTGAAGCGGATGATGATACTGATCCAACAAATGAACCTCCAACGGATGATGATTCTACCCCAGACGAAGACCCTACCAATGAGGGGGAAGATGATGACGACCCTGCGGTAGTTACTGTGGAAAAAGACGGGGAAGAAATTTTTGATTTGGCTTTAATCGAAACACTTGCCCCTGACCAATCACCTATGGTTAGACCAGGAGAGGAAGTTGATTTGAAAATTACTATTTTCAATCAAGGAAATGTAGCAGCAGATTCGATTAAAATTACACAATACCTTCCAACAGGTCTAACTTTAAACAGCGCCAATCTTCAAGGATGGACTGCCATGGATGATAGTACCGCTATGAAATGGTTAACGGTAGAAGATGGATTGCCTGTTGGTGGTTTAGCTCCAGATAGTATGATTATGGAGATGATTCAAGTGGTTGTTACAACCGATGCAACAGACTTGAAATTAACGCCTTATGCTGAAATTAGTGATGATGGCGACCAAAAGGATATAGATTCTACCCCAGATGACAATCGAACCAATGATGCGGGAGGGCAGCCTAATACAGACACAGATAATACGACTGACCAATTTCCTCCAATGGATGAAGATGATCATGATCCTGTACAAATCATGTTACAAGAATTTGATTTGGCAATAACGGAGGAATTAATCACCGAAGAGGAAGTTGAACCAGGAGATACTGTGATTGGTAAAATTAAAGTCTTCAATCAGGGCGATATTCCTGCAGATTCCATTAAGGTTTTCGCTTATATCCCATCGGGTATAACGGTAGCAGATGACCAATGGAACGCAATGGACGATTCAACGGCAATGTTAACCTTGACGGTTGCGGATGGCGATTTACCAATAGCTGGATTAACGCCAAATACTATGACAATGGTAACCATTGATTTCGTAATTGACCCAGATTTCATGGAAGAGTGCATCATTACATATGCAGAAATTGGTGACGCAACAGATGAAAACGGTGACCCCGTAACAGATGTGGATTCTACACCAGATGGTGATAGAACGAATGATACAGGAGGCGAAGTAAATACGCCAACAGATAATGAAATTGAGGAAACGCCACCAACAGATGAAGATGACCACGATCCAATGCAGATATGCGTTACACAAATTTTTGATTTAGCTTTAATCATTGAATTAGCACCTGACCAAGCTATTGAAGTTAGTGAAGCAGATACTGTTTGCTTTAATATTAAAGTAGTTAATCAAGGATCATTAGATGCGTACGATATCGGCATTGTGAATTATGTACCAGAAGGTTTGATTTTTGATGCGAATTTAAATCAATCTTTAGGGCATAACTGGCAAGCAGATAGTACTTATTATTTAGAGGAGCTATTCATCGGAGATACAGCTATTATTCCTATCAAGTTTATTGCAGCTATAAATAAAATGGACTCGATAGTAGTGGATACTGCAGAAATATATTTTGCGACTTCGGAAGATGGAGGAACAACGAATACAACCGATATAGACTCTCACGCAGATGATGCAAATGAAGACTTTATTGGTGGAGATAATTTATTAGATAATGAAATGAATGATGAAGATGACCATGATTTTGTCTATGTTGTTAATTTACAGGATGTAGATCCAATTGGTTATATTTATGCAGATAAAACAGGTAAGATAATTAAAGGAGGAACGATTGCTGTGACTGCGCCTCCAGGTGGAGTAGTAATGATTATCATGGATGGTTCTGATGGCATGTATAAATGGTTTACCAATGGCGTGCAAGGAGAATATGTGATGACTTATGCACATCCTGATGGCTTGGTGATGAGTCCAAATTGTAAGCCTATCAATGGTGTTTACGATCCTACAGGTAGAGATGGTGCAGCAGAAGATACGGACGGAGATGGAACGAATGGCATCATTCAATTAGGAACTGTGGGAGTTAACAGTGATACTACTCACTTAGCGGATCCAACTTGTGGAGCTAATCCATATTACCTGCGTTTCTTCTTACAATCAGGAGATCCAATTATTGATGCAAATAATATTCCTATTCAAGAATCTTTCATTGGGTCAATTGTTTGTGAAGATAGCAATGGCAATGGACAAGCTGATGCAGGAGAACCAGGCATTCCGAATGCACTTGTTTATTTATACAATTGTGCAGACACCATTAATCCTATTGACTCTACTTTATCTAATGCACAAGGAGCCTATACGTTTGATGGCTTAAGCGCGGGTGATTATATCGTTCAATTTACTGCCCCTGATGGATATAGGTTACCAAAAGATGCGGTACCTGCAAATGAAATTGCAAATAGAAATGGATATTCTCCTTGCATTAATTTAACAACTGGTGAATGTGATACCACAACTACAGTCTGTATGACAACTTGTACAGAAATAGTAGCAAGGGTTTCGGCTGATAATATCATCGAAGGAGAAACGATTACCATTAATTTGACGGGCGGTCCTGAATTCTTATGGTCGCCAAATACGGGGATTACGAATACAACGACTTCGGAAGTAACATTAAGTCCACCGACAAGCACCACTTATACGGTAGCAGTAGAAGATACGTATGGTTGTGCTCAGACATTGGCTATTCCAATATCCGTTACGGCTAGAATTCAAAATTTTGTAAGAATAACAAATCCTTGTAAATGTACCAGTGAGGCGATTAATGACCAGTCTGTATTTACAGAAAATATTACCATTTATTCTTTAACCCCTAATGAGAATTGGGTTATTTCAGAGAGTAAAGGCATCTATGATAATAATAGTTTAGTTACAACAGATAGTAAATTTACCCCAGGAATAGTCGTGGATGGATATTATACCTATAGCATGCCGATTCAACATTTAGATGAAGCGGGTTATAGTGGCAAATTTACGAATGGAACCGCCACTTTAGGTGCTTCTAATACTTGTTCTGCGGATCAATCATGTGGTGTGACAATAATAACGACTCCGGATGGTACACCAACGATACCTGTTATAGATCCGATTATTATTATGCCAACGGACACAACACCTTTAGTAGATACAATTATTTATTGTGATGGAACAAATTTCCGAAGCGAAGGGGCAGAGGATAATACTTTATATAAGGATACCACTGCAAGAAATAATGTTATTACAATTTGCGCACAAAATAATTGGCAATCACTCTTAGTGACTTTCAACGAATTTGATTTAGCGAAAGGAGATACCCTATATGTTTTTGAAGGAATAGATACGCTTACTAGCAAATTAATAGGTAAGTATAGTGGGGTAGGTGTTAGTCAAACGGGTGGCTGGGTAGCTTCTAGTTGTGACCCTAAGGTAAATGCGCACGGTTGTTTAACGTTCCAATTCAAGACAAATGGCGATAATGCTAAAGGGACAGGTTGGAGAGCGAAGATTACTTGTGAGCAGAATAGTGTTACTTTAACGCCACCGAATGACTTAAATGTACAGTTGGAATGCGAAAACAGTTATACCGTTTTTGACATCAAACCAGCAACGGTGACGGCTGATTGTGGGATGATACAAGATTCTCAAATTGTTAGGGTATTGAATGCAAAAGGAGAAATCTGCATAGATACTTGTTTGGCAAGTACAGACGTGCTTCGAGACACCTTTGCTTTAGGGACTTATATAGTCCAATATAAATTGAAGAGTGATACGACTAAAGAGATGCAAGCAGTATTAGCTGTTCAAGCACCAAGTTTGGTTTGTAATGATGAAATTAACGTGCCTTTAGGGTCAAGTTGTGCCATTCAATTGACGCCAGATGATTTATTAGAAAGCACTTGTGATACGATTACGGATACCATGTATTATTTCATTTCAATTATAGGAAAAGATAAAAATGGGAACGATATAGTCTTGGCAACAGGTGGTGGAAAAGGAGGTGATTATCCAATGGTGGATAAAGATATGATTGAGGAATGTGGTGGTGCTGTAAAAGCAACCATAGAAAGAAGATACTTTGGAGGAACAAATTTAGCGATTTGTAATAATGGCACTCAAGCTGCTAGTTGTGAGGTAACGGTTAATTTAAAAGACCAGTCCGCACCAATCTTTACAAATTTACCTCCTGTAGATACGTTTGTGACTTGTGCCATAGATTTAACCCAAGTAGGATTAGGTTTACCCACACCTGAAGCGATTGATAACTGTGGCGATGCGACCGTTACTTTTGCAGGAGCGGCGATTACTAGTCAAGGAAGTACGGTTTGTGATACCACTAGAGCAACCGTTAGTTGGACAGCGACCGATAAATGCGGTAATACGGCAACGGCTACTCAAGATGTAGTATTTATTAGACCTAGTTTAAAGGAGATTGTGAAGACAGGAAAAGTAACCTTGTCATGTGATGGCAATGGTAATCTGGATGCAGTGACGCAAATTCCAGGTATCAAAATAGGTCGCTTGAAAAATGGGGTATTAATACCTTCGGATACGATTCCATTAAGCACGGAAACTTATACTTGTGGCTATATTTTAGAAAAGCAAGATGTCTTTATTCCTGCTTCGGATTGTGGCAAAAAAGCATTCCGTTACTGGACTATTTTAGATTGGTGTGCCGCAAATGGTCCACAACCAGTTGATACGACCTTCATTGAATTTAAAGATACGAAAGCACCTGAATTTGTAGCAGGAGCAGGAGAGTCGGCGAAGATTGCTTTAGAACATTTCTCTTGTACTTATGATATAACAAAAATAGCGACACCAGCAGCAACAGATAATTGTTCTACGCCAACGGTTCGTCTGAATAAAGTAAGTCGCATTGAAAATGGAATAGAGACAGATGTTCCTGTGACGGATTGGGTTAATTTAAATGCGGATTCTTTCAATTTACAATGGATTGCAGCAGATGAATGTCAAGAGCAATTAATCAATGATACGGTTAATCAAATCATTATCATTGAAGATGTGACCAAACCATCAGCAGTTTGTACCGATCAATTACATATTTCTTTAGGTAGGGATGAAGTAAGGGTACATTATCAGCAAGTTGACGGAGGTTCTTTTGATGCTTGTGGTATTGCTAAATATGAAGTGAGTCGAGATGAAGTTACTTGGGATACCATCGCTACTTTTGATTGTCAAGACTTACATCAAGACAATAAATTATACTTACGAGTAACGGATACCAAAGGCAATCAAAATACTTGTTGGATGAATGTAGTTATCGAAGATAAGATTGCGCCTATTTGTAGTGATTTACCAGATATGACGGGTACTTGTGATGAAGGACATATTGGTAACGAATTTTTGGCAACCGATACGAATGAGAACGGTGAAATGGAGGATAGCGAATGGGTAGATTTAACCGATGAGCAAGCCAATAAATTCAATGAGAAATATGGAAATCCTAATTGTTCTGATAATGTAACTTGTTATGAAGTAGTCATTCAACAGCAGTATCAATTGATTGAAAAAGCTTGTGGCATCGCAACCATCAAACGAAGATACCGAGCGATTGATTGGAACGGAGAAGGGATGACTTCTGGCTGGGCAGAACAAGTAATTAATATTGAATCCAAAGCGGATTGGTCGATTACTTTACCAGCGGATTGGAAAGGCGAATGTGGCGAGGATGTACCAACTTCTGAATTGATTATTAAGAAAGGTGCTTGCGATTTAATGGCGTATGAGGTAGAAGAAAAAGTATTTACCACAACCGAAGATGCTTGCTTAAAAGTAGTGAGAACCTTTACCATCATTAACTGGTGTAAGTATGAAGCAGGAGGAGAAACGAAGACGATTACTAGAATAGAAAACGAGCATGGCATGGTAACGGAAGGTCAAATTATTACCTCTGAAGGTCTTGAAAATATAGGCAGATTGGAATACATTCAAATCTTGAAATTAAAAGATGAGACCGCTCCAGTTATTACCGTTGAATCCATAGATGATTGTATCGAAAGTACCAATTGTCAAGCGACAAAACGATTTGCTATCACCGCTACAGATTGTAATGAAGCAGCAACAGCTACTTTAAATTACAATTGGACAATTAACACAGGAGATATCGAATTAGGAAAAGGAATAGGTGCTGAATTTGAGTATCCAGTAGCAACAGGCATTAAATATGAAATAGTTTGGCAAGTAGCCGATAATTGTGGCAATACCGCAAAAGAGAAATCAAGTTATCAATTTACAGATTGCAAGAAACCAGCCCCTTATTGTTTACATGGAGTGGCGGTAGAATTAATGCCAGATGCAGGAATGATTCAAATTTGGGCAACCGATTTAGATGCAGGCAGTAGTGATAATTGTACGCCAACAGATAAATTACAACTTAGAATTTGGCATGAATCACTAGGCGAAGCACCAACGCACATTGCAAGTGTGTTAGCATTACCAGAAAATATCACTTTCAATTGTGCCTATTTAGGCAATCAAGCGGTAAATGTATATGTAATAGATGAAGCCAACAATTGGGATTTCTGCACAAGTTATGTAGATGTTCAAGACAATATGGCGGCTTGCGAAAATACAGATGCACCAGAAGGAATGGCTAGTGTCAGCGGTACGATTATGGATTGGAAAGCACAAACAGTCGAGCAAGTTGCAGTAGACGTATCCAATTCAAATTCAATGAGGACGCAAGCAGACGGACAGTATAACTTTGAATTAGCGATGAATAATGAATATACTATTGAGCCTACAAAAGGTGGTAATCCATTAAATGGAGTGAGTACTTTTGATTTGGTCCTAATTTCTAAGCACATTTTAGGTATCACAGAAATGGAGAATCCATATCAGCTAATAGCAGCAGATGTGAATGGTTCTGGTACAATTACGGCTTTTGATATGGTACAAATCAGACAATTGATTTTGAATATCAATACGGAATTTTCGAATAGTCCAAGTTGGAAATTTGTCTATGCAGGGTATGAATTTACGACAGACAATCCAATGTCTGAGGCATATCCACAAATAGCCACAGTAGCCGATTTACAACAAGATATGCAAATGGATTTTGTAGCAGTCAAAATAGGAGATGTCAATGGAAATGCTAGACCAAGTAGTTTGATTGCAGCAACGGATAGAACGACGACTAGTGCTTTTGAAATCACAACGGAAGATAGCGTGTTGAAAGGAGGAGAAAGCTATGAAGTCACTTTCAGTACCGAGCAACTGGGAGCAATTCAAGGCTATCAATTCACTTTAGGGTACGAAGATTTAAAAGTTGAGAAACTAAAGAGTGGAGTAGTAGGTACAGAAAACTTCGGGGTACACAAGATGGATAAAGGACTGATTACAACTTCTTGGAATCAGGTGTCAGCAGTAGGGAGTAGCAGTCAGCAGAATGCCAACCCGCAACCTGCAACCCGCAACTCGCAACTGTTCACTATCGAATTCACTGCACAAAAAGACGGCAAATTAAGCGAGCAATTAAGTCTCTTAAACCGTCCAACAGCGATAGAAGCATACAACGAAAATGGCGACTTGATGGAGGTTCAATTAACCTTCACGACATCCATCTACAAAGACGAATTTGAGTTATTCCAGAATCAACCGAATCCATTCCATGATAAAACGACGATTGGATTCTATTTACCAGGGGATTCGGAAGTACAGTTAATTTTAAGAGACGAAACGGGACGTGTATTAAAGACGGTAAAAGAAGATAGAAAAGTAGGGTATAATACGATCCAATTCAATCAGGAAGAATTAACGAATGGCTTTATTTATTATCAATTATCGACGAAATTCGGTACAAAAGCTAAGAAAATGTTGAAGTTAAAATAGCCTAGAGGAGGACATGATTTTGCAGTATTTACAAGATTTATAAATTCTGTTCATTCTGAATAATCTTGTCATCCTGTAAACTGATTAATAATTTGGATAAAAATATCCAAAATTAAAAAGCAGAGCCAGAAGGAGCAATCCTTCTGGCTTTTTTTTAATAGCCTTCCTATGAAATACAAATCTTTGGTTGAAATAGGGTGAAATGCTGTTAATTTGGTAATCTCTGCCTACCGTCAGACAGGTTTTCATCTTGTAAAAAGTAAGCCAAACGTCAAAATGATTATAACTGCTTGATATGTAAGATAAAATGGGTATGTTTATTTTTTTATAATTAATCCACAATTCGAATTAATTACTCAATATCGACTAATATTTTATCACCTGAAAAAGAAAAATTATGAACCTTAAAAATTTTACCCTTTTACTAGTATTTTTTTTAACCTTAAGCACTGCCTTTGGGCAAAAAAAAGTTGCCAATCTAACACCAGAAAAGGTAGTCCAGCATACCTATCAGCCATCAAAAAATGCACAAGCACGATTTATGGAGATGGATACAATTGTCTCGCCTGTTGTTTTAGATTCTTGTAGTGAAACTTTATTTATTTTTCCAATTGAACAGGGAGGTACAGTTGGTGGAGTCAATGGCTTTATGGATTTGGAAAAAGCCCAGCGAATGATTTACACGAGTGGTAATTTTAGTGTGACTAATATTTTCGCATTTTTTGGTACAGTTGACATTATTGGAGATGGAAATTTGTCCGCTAAAATCTATGAAGTAGATGAAATGACCAATGGCCCGGGAGTTTTAGTTGGAACAAGTGATCCAATTAAGGTAAGCGACATTAACTTAGATCCAGAATTTATTGTACCGACGCCTTTTATTTTTTCAAACCCTGCTCAAGTTACAGGTAATGAATTTTTTGTAAGTATTGACCTCTCTGCCTTATATGTATCACAAGATACGGTTAGTCTATTCATGACAGATGTAGATTGTGGTTTTGCAGAAGATGCTTGGGAATTATTTGATGATGGAACAACATGGGTTTCTATGAGTGACCCTGACTTTAGTTGGGATTTAGTGTCTAATTTTTACGTGATTGCCACCTTACAACTAGGTGGTGTATCAAGTACACAGGAATTATTAGGGACGGATGGACGAATTCGATTGCAAGATGCCTTTCCGAATCCTGCTCAGTCAAGTGTAACTATTGCTTATGATTTAGAAATGAAATCAGCTGTTCAAATTGAAATTTATTCATTGGATGGAAAATTACTGCGACAACAAAATCAAGGGACTCAAGCTGCAGGAGCATATCAAGTAGAAATTTCGACAGAACAATTATCTGAAGGGGTTTATCTTTATGGAATAGCTACAGATAGAGGTCGATTAATGAATAAGTTGACGGTAGGTCGATAAAAAGATAAATATAAATCTCCATTACATTTATCTATTTTCATTAGACTTTGTGCTAAAAATATTAGAGCTTCCAGAATTTAAGTTCTGGAAGCTCTTCTTATTATGATTTATTTTAAAAGAACCATGAATAGAGACATTTTAAAGGATAGGTTTCTGGATAGAATGTTGAGTACGAAATTTCTTCCATTTTTTAAGAAAAAAAACATATATTTTATTATCAGCTAAGCCCCTTATCCTCAATAAATTATTCCTTTCTTTTTTTAGCTAGAAAATAGAATGACTACATTTGCGAAAAATTGGCAAAATAATGAAGACCTCGGCACATTTTTTGAAAACACACTAGTATTCCCCCTCCTATTAAAATTCATCACACATCCTATTTAAGAAGTAAAAGGCTACTCCAATTGAGATAGATATACTAAGTATCGGCAGGCAGTTTCCCATGCTACGAGACACCTATGCTTATAAGAATTATGTTGCGATTGGAGTAAATATGGTTACTCAAATGTTTCAAATGTCGAGAAGAGGTGGGATGCTTCTCGACAATTTTCCTTACAAACTATAGTTTGATATTTATATTGCCATTAACATTGAAATTGCTATTGACATTAAAGTTAAAACTGCCATTGTAAAATAAACAAAGCCCTTAGAATCAATCAAGATTCCAAAGGCTTCATTAAGTATCAGTTGATAATACTATTTTTAATCCGCAATCAAAGGAGATTCCAATAACTGAAAAAACTGATCTAATCTAGGCGTAATAATAATTTCTGTTCGCCGATTCGCACTTCTACCTTCCGGCGTCGTATTCATTTCTTTTGGCAAAAATTCTGATCGTCCTGCTGCGGTCAATCGTTCAGGAGAAACAAAATATTCTTGTTGCAATAACCGAACAACTGAAGTCGCTCGTTTTACACTCAAATCCCAATTATCTGCTACACATTTATTGCCTACCATCGGTACATCATCCGTATGTCCTTCGACTAAAATATTGAGTTCTTCGTGGTCATTTACAACAGTCGCAATTTTACCAATGACCTCTTCCGCCGCAGGATTAATTTTTGAACTACCAGATTCATATAATAGTTTATCAGAAATAGAGACATAGACAACGCCTCCTTTTACCTCTACTTGTACATCTTCATCATTAATATCTATCAAAGAACGTTTGATATTCATCACCAAAGCTAAATTCAACGAATCTTTGGACTGCACTTTAGTAGATAAAGTTTCTATAAATTCATATTGCTTAGAAATATTGTCCAAGGATTTATTGATACTTTCTGCACCTGTTTTCCCGATGATGGACAAATCTTCCATTCGATTTAATAAGTTGCTATTGGTCGTTTGGAGATTACCGATTTGAGCTTCATATTGAGATACTTGTCCATCTCTATTCACCAATTGCGTTTGTAAAGTAGCAATTTCTTTTTGGTGGTAAGCATAAGTGCCATAGACGCTAGCCAATAGTACAACAACTGCTCCTGCTATAATGCCTGTTATCTTATTCATATTTAAGTGGTTTTGTTAAACAATTTGGGAAAATTAAAGTACTGCAAAAACATGACCTAATTTCCCTTTTTGGTACGAATATAATGGTTTATAGAATTGAGATGTTGCCTTAGGAGGAAGATAATGCAGTGAATTAGGAGATTATTAACAGTGGAGTGGGATGCCAGTTGCCAGTTACGAGTTACCAGTTGCGGGTTTCCTGTTGCCTGTTGATACTAACTCGTAATTGGCAATCAATAACTCGTAACCGGTAACTGGTAACTCGTAACGGGCAACCGATAACTGGCAACCAGCAACCGTTACACCATCGGAAAAATATAAGAAAATACCAAAGCTTGTATGCCTCCAACAATCCCAATAACAGCCAATAAAGTAGTCCAAGTTTGTAAGGTTTGTTTTTCGGTCATGCCACTTAATTTACCAACAATCCAAAATCCGCTATCATTCATCCATGAACCAACCATGGCGCCATAGCCAATAGCCAAATATAAATAGATAGGATGGAAGGGTAGGGTAGTCGTACTAATAATAGCAGACATAATACCTGCGGTAGTAATAATAGCGACAGTACTGGATCCTTGAGCAAATTTTACGACTGCTGCCATTAACCAAGCCACAAAAATTAAATTAATGCTAAACCCATTAGCAGACATTGCTTGAATCATCTCCCCAATTCCTGTATTTCGAATCATTGCCCCAAAAGCGCCGCCCGCTGCGGTAATGAGAATAATCAAACCTGCTATTTCTAATGGCCGTTCCATTTGTGCGCCTAATCCTTTTAAATCCAAGTTTTTATGCTTCGCCCATAAATAGAGCGCAACCAATAAGCCTAAAAACATGGCGATATTCTTATTGCCCAAAAAGGTAATGCCTTGGGTCATAAAATCATTGCGGTCTGGGTAAAAAATGGTTACGATAGAAGCGGCAATAATTAGAAGTAAGGGCAATAAAATAGGTATCATAGAAACCCCAAAAGAGGGTAAAACAGATAATTTATTAGAGGTATCTTGACCATCAGAAAAATCAGGAGGCAAAATCGTTATTCGAGCATTTTGTCGCAAACTATATTTATAACCAACAAAGGCAGGAATAATACCAGAAATAACTCCTACAATAATAGAAAGGCCCATATTAATGTTCAAACTCTCCGCCATTAATAAAGGCCCTGGCGTTGGAGGAACGACTGAATGGGTGATGACCGCACCACAACCGATTGCCATAATAAATAAGACAAAGTTTTTGCCCGTTTTTTGCGCTAAAACGATTGCTAAAGGCACTAATAAAAAGAAAACTGTATCAAAAAAGACAGGGATGGATAAAATAAACCCTGATACTAATAGTGCGATACTTGCCCTAGATTCCCCAAATATTTTGATTAATTGATTGACAATACGTTCTGCTGCACCACTTTCTGTGAGGGCGATTCCTAGCACAGAAGCTATTGCAATGACAAAAGAGACTTTTCCTGCGGTTACGCCAAATTCTTTCATTGCGTTTTCTACTGCAGCGACCCAAGCGTTGCCACCTGCTGGCACGGTTTGCCCTAAAATGCCAACTAAAATAGCCGCTAACATTAAGGAAATAAAAGCGTGCAGTCGAAAGACGACAATAAATAAAACGATAGCTAATGTACCAATTAATAAGACAATTAATGGCCAATAAGAAATTGTTGATTCCATGATTCAAATTAAATTACCGAACTTGCTCCTTACAAATTAAATTATTACGGCCTAAAGCTAATGAATTAGCCCAAAATAAAAATCAAAACGACTAGGAAAATAAAAATCTGTAGGAGTAGCCAATAATTTCGGGTAATAATTTGTTTTAATTTTCTAGATAAACTGGTGACAAAACCCAAAGATTTCACCGCTAATGTATAAAAACCGTTATCAATTGACACTGCATCCAAATCAATCAACTCAATCTACCAATAATGGCTTTGCTGATGAGCAAGTTATTACTGCTATTAAGAATAGTGGTGGAAATAGCCAATTAGTATTAAAATGGTTTTTTGAGGATGTAAAAGGATATGCACTGGGTGTTTGGCGAAAAAAATATCGAGATATACCTGAGGAAGCTTGGGAAGATATTTTTACAGATGCCACCATCAAGTTAATTACTAGGGTTAAAAAAGATTTAACCTTAAAGGAAGGCACTCGATTGAAAAGTTATTTTACGATGGTTGTAGAATATACCGTCTTGGATTACTTTGCGAGCAATAAAAAGGAAAAAGTCTTGCCTTTAATGGCTACGAAAAGAGTAGAAGCAAGTACTGATAAGTATCAGTTTGAAGAAAGCCAAATGGCTGAATTGATTCTACAAAAATTACAAAGTATAACCGAAAATGCAGAACAAGTAAAAGTAATCTTGTTGGTGGCTAAAGGGTATAAATACAAAGAGATTGTAGCAAAAACAAGTTACCAAAGTGAGGGGGCTTGTCGAAATGCTTACATGAAAGGCAAAAAAAGAATAGTTAATTACTTAATCCAACACCCAGCAGAAGGAAAAGAATTGAAAGCGATGTTGATGGGGAATAAGTTATAACCATAAAATATATTCAATGAATTACTTTGATAAAATAGAAGCGTATACTACTGGAACACTAAGCGAAATGGAATGTTTAGTTTTTGAAACAGCGTTGATTCAAAATTCAGCTTTGCAACAAGAATTAGCAGCTTTCCAATTAGCCCAAGACCTATTTGGTTTTTTAGGAGATGAACTCTCTGAGACCGAGATTGAGACTTCGGATTCCGTTAGTTTAGCGGATGCATTAATAGGTTTTACAGCGATTAATCTTTCAGAAGCACAGATTTTAGCAAGTGATACAATTGCTACGACTGAATCAGTTAAATTAGCAGATTCATTAATAGATTTTACAGCGACTAATCTTTCAGAAGCGCAGATTTTAGCTACTCAGCCAATTGTTGAACAAACCCCTATTATTCGCAGGTTGCAACCACGGACTAACCGAACAGCTTGGTTGGCAGCAGCGTCTATGCTTTTTATTTTAAGTTTAATTGGCTCCCCCTTTTATACTTCCCAAAACACAGGACAAAATTCAACTAATATAGCAGAGGTGACTCCAATTGAAAAAGCGCCTATCAAAGCAATTATACCAATCAGTAATATAGATAAAGAAGAGATTATAGCAGCAACAATTCCTGAAAAAACAATTCAAGAAAAGAGTTACCCACCAGCAAAGGTTAGGATTATTAAAAAAGAGCTGCCTATAACTATAATTAGCCCTATTTCTACTATCCAAGAAGTAGCGATGAACGATACGGAAGTCTTAATGAAGAAAAAAGTAGTGGAAAGTCCATTAGCGACGAATACTGTTGCGCAAGAAATTACAACAAGTGCCATTATTCCAAAGGGACAAGCAATTGCTTATAGGGCGACGAATTCCATCACTTTAAAATCAGGATTTTCGGCGCATTCAGGAACAAGTTTTATCGCAGAGACGACTCAAAAAGCTGCACCTCAAGAGGTTAACAGCAATACCGTTATTTCTAAAAAAGAATCTGTTTTGTTAAAGGCGAATACTTCCATTACCTTAAAACCTGGTTTTCATGCTAAGGTAGGAGCTACTTTTAAAGCAGAGATAGGGAAATAAGAAACCAGTTAAATTCGATAGCCTAATTTAATAAGGATAGAGAAGTGCTTATCACTTTTTTCTATTTCACAATGTCCACCTGTACGCTTAACAATGATTGAATTACATTGTTTCAAGTTAAATATTACAGAAATACGTAGCTAAAATTATATTCAACCCACAACTGGCAACCCGCATCATTTCTTCCCTTTCAACAAATCATAATCCAAGTAATAAATAATTTTTAAAGATAAACTATTGGACTGAGGTGCGCCTCTTAAGTCCTCTAAATTTTTTCCAAACCCAATATCTGCCAATTCATTACTATTAAAAATACTGTTTTTCCAAACAATAAAAATATCGCTTCCTGGGGCAAAACGCCATCTATAGACCATATCCACCGTGAAAGCATTAAAGTTATTATCGTGGTTATCTAAATAATCAGAGTGTCCTAAGGTGCCATTTTCGTTGAGTAAATAGAACCCATTCTCCTTATAGTTTACTCTTGACCAATAATGTCGCATTCTAAAAGTCAATGCCATATTAGGATTGAAATTATAATTCGCATTAAAGATGTTTTCTAGTGTTTTTCGCTGTCGAATACCAAAAATTACGTCTTCTTCTGCATCCCCAATTTTATTGACATAACCTACATCATTATTTAAAATAAAATTGGTGATTTCCCAACTGAAATTCAATTTGTCGTTAACTCTAAACCTCGGTTCGATTCCGAAATAGACTCTGTTTCTACCAGGTTCATTATATTTTCTAAAATTACCATAAAACCCAAAAGCTAATTTCTTCCGACGGTCGGACCCCATGTACCAACCCATCATATTACTGGAAGGAAAGCGATAAAATCGACCTACTGTTCTAGCCTCAAAATAATCGTAAGTAGTAATTGGCTCATGATAAGTAAAAACATTGAATCGCCAGAAACTCTTGGTTTGACCATAAGCCCAAAAATTCATGGAGAAATCAGTAAAAACATTCGGTTTATATAATCGACTGTATTCGGGAGAAAATCCGATGCCACCAGAATTGAAAATACCAAAAGGTTTATTTTGATTGTATTCCACATAGGCATCAAAAGATCGTTCATTATTATTATTCAAAAAACCTAAATCGTTCGGGTCATAATCGTCGCTTTCCTGACTATAAAAAAGACCTGCTGATATTTTTCCATTCGTTTTCCGCACACCAAGAGACATTTTATGCCCTAAATCGGTTCTATTAGCATAGTATTTTTGACTCAAAGCACCTCTTGCTCTGATGCTATAGGAATTGGCTTTATTTTTCAATTCAAATTCTCCGCCAGTAACATTGGCTTCGTAAGCATTGCCAAAACGAGTCACATTGGTGTTGATAAGGGTCGCATAAGAATTATTTTTTAAGTTTTGGTCAAAAACCGTCACGTTATAATTGGTCAACGGACTGGTTTCAAAAGAACGTTCTTCACCTGTTTCTGTATCTCGAATCGTAGCAGATGTACTGGCAGAAACGGCGTTAAAAACACCAATTCCTAATCCCTTAGTTGTCCTACCAGATACTTTGGTGGCGTTGATTAATTGAGTTTGATTAGGATTGTTAATGATTTCTTCCGTTGCCCCTAATTGTCCTTCTACGTCCCAAAATTTCAAAGGTCTGCCCCCAACTCTACGAGAGTAAAAGAGACCACCTTTATTAAATAATTCTAATCCTTCGGTAAAGAATTGCCGATTTTCATCAAAGCGCACTTCAAAAGGAGACAAATTCAATACTTGATTATCTGACCGAGCTTGCCCAAAATCAGGAATCAGCGTCATGTCTAAAGTAAAAGCATCATTAATACCATATTTGACATCCATTCCAGCATTAAAAGAACGCCCCCAAGAGGTACTTGGACTTGCACTTTTATCCTTGTAGTTTTCCCCATAAACAGCAACAAAAGGCGTAGCGGATAAACGGAAAGGTGATTTGATATTGGAAATATTTGAAACCTCACCAAACTGATTTAAGAACCCATTTTGGTTTGGGTCAATGGTACTCCAAAAACTTTTCTCTTGGTATCGTTGAATCAGTCGCCCAAAATTAAGCCCCCAGACTTGTTCTTCTTGATTGGGAAATCGAATAGCAGAATAAGGAATTCGCATTTCAACGACCCAACCTTCTGCATTTTTTTTGACCGAACTTTTCCAAACCGCATCCCAATTTTCATCTTCTCCAAAAATAGAATACTTTGCATCAAATTGTGCGCCCGCAGCAGTTACAATAAAACTAACGCCATTGATGCCGCCTTTATAAGGGTCAATAAAAATACCAAACCAGTCACTATTACCAATTTCGTCTCGTTGCGTTACTTGTTGCAAAATACTATCTGGAGCGGTGTCGTACATCATGGCACCTACATATAAAGCGGAATTATCATACATGATTTTAATCTCAGAACGGTGAGTTGGTTTACTACCAGCTACAGGCTGTAATTGAACCAAGTCCGTTGCATTAGGCGCATTTTGCCAATCTATTTCGGAGAGTTCGCCATCAATTTTAGGCGCTTTTTCAGTTCGGAAAGCTTTTGTTTGTTTTTTGTTTAAATCTAATTGTTGAGCAGTAGCCATAAATGTAATGGATACTATTGCACAAAGGCAAAGTAAAATCTTTTGCATCGGGTGATCTCTTTTTTAAGTTTCAACAGTCGGAAAAATAGAAAGGGTAATATTGAAACTTTGATTGTTAATCAGAATATATATTAAATCAATAAGTTTAAAGCGTATTTGATTGGAAAGACAGAACTAGGTTTATTTAGTTGCAGCCCAGTGATACATTTACAACTCTTTAACAATTTAATTTGAGATGTTGCCTTGTTGCCTTGTTGAGATGTTGCCGTGTTACGGTGTTGCCTTGTTGTACGATAGAACACGGCAACACCGTAACATTTTAAAAATTATGCCAACAACCCTTTTTCAAAAAGAAAATCAAAAATCAACTGATCGACAGGGGAAATTTTATCTCGGTCTGCATTGGTTAACCAAACAACTTCTGCAATTTCTGCCGCCGCTGCAAGAGTCCCTTTATAATCAGCAGTATAACATTGCATCAAAACCTGAATGCCTGTTGCATGACTATCTGCTTGTGCTTGGAAATTGCCTACAAAAGCAATCGTAGACGGGACTAAATCTATGGTCAGTTCTTCTTTTATTTCTCTGATTAAAGCTGTCTCGTCACTTTCTCCGATTTCTCTTTTCCCGCCAGGAATATAAAATTTAGTCTTTCCTTTACTACGAGTACTTAAAATTTTTTGGTTTTTAAGATGAATCCAAGCAAGTTTATCAATGATTTTCATGGTGAGTACTTTTGAAATTTGAAATGGTTACAAAAAAGTTAGGATGGATTGCAAAAATAGTATTTACTTTAGACAAAAATAAAATGTATTAAAACTAAAAACATGAATCAAAAAAATCTATACTTACTTTGCTGTCTGTTCTTACCCATTTTTGCTTTTGCACAAATGAGCAAAGTCTACGATAATTTATCTATGACGAGCAAATTACTCGATATGGAGCGAAAATATGCAGTTTATTTGCCGCCAAACTATGAAAGTTCTGAACGGTCTTATCCCGTTTTATATTTATTACACGGTGCAGGGGATGACCAAACAGGCTGGGTACAATTTGGCGAAATTCAGCATATTTTAGATAAAGCCATCGAAGCAGGAAAAGCCACCCCGATGATTGTCATTATGCCTGATGCCGATACCAAAGTCCGAGGTTATTTTAATAGTCCTGATAATAAATGGCGCTACGAAGATTTCTTTTTTGAGGAATTGATGCCGCATGTAGAACAGAAATTCCGCATTAAAGGAGAAAAAAGATTCCGAGCAGTTGCAGGTTTATCTATGGGTGGCGGTGGTTCTTTCCAATATGCGTTGCACCGCCCAGAGTTATTTTCTTCTGCTTGTCCGTTAAGTGCAAGTACAGGCCCATTGACCTTGGAAGAAGCAAAAAAGTGGGTAGAATGGATTAATAAAGATGAAACGATTTATACACCAGTACAAATGCAAAATTGGTTTGAAAAATATAGTACGACCGAATATTTAAAAAATATGGAAGTGTCTAAAGATAGAAACAAAAAAGTCCGTTGGTTCATTGATTGTGGCGATGATGATTTCTTATTTGAAGGCAATTCACTCGTTCATATTGCCATGCGAAAAAAGGAGATTGACCACGAATTTAGAATTAGAAATGGTGGACATAGTTGGACGTATTGGCGAGAATCCTTGCCTGTCGTATTGAGCTTTGTTTCGGATGCTTTTCACCAATACTAGTGGATAAATAATAGGGATTCACCGATTATAAAATTGAAAATCCTAGCCCCGAAGTGGGCGATATACCGTAGCCTAGGGTTTGCACCCTAGGCTACATTATTTCGACTTTTCAAGGCTCGGATTATGCCTATTTAGGGGATAATCTAAATTGAAAATAAACCTCATGCATTTACTTAGGAATGGTGAAATTTTCCGTATTTAATCGACAGACCTCCAAGCGTATTTTAGATCTTGGAGTGTCTAGAGGAGAAGCCTATTTTTTCTCCTCGGTTATTTAATTACCTCAAAACATCCAAAAAATAAGGCAAAGCCGCATTATCACTCGCCTTATTCCAAACCGCAAACAACTCTGTCTGCTGCGGGATATTTGTCAATTCAATAAATCGAACTTGATAATTATATTCATCTCGAAGAGAATTAGGGACAATAGAAATACCCAAGCCACTTTCCACTAATTTAAAAATAGTCGGCCCATGAATAGATTGATGAGAAATTTGTGGGCTAAAGCCACAATCACTACAAAGATTAATAATTTGTTGGTAATACATTTGGCTGCGTTCATTGGGGAATAGGATGTACGATTCATCGGCTAATTGACTCATGTCCTTAAAATTGTCAGCCGTGATTGGATGATTGGCAGGAAGCACCAAGGAGAAATTTTCTTTAAAAACAGAAATACTTTTCATGGTATTGGGCAAATTTTTAGCCCGCATAAACCCAATATCTAATTGTTTTTTTTCTAAAGCCACCAATTGGTCTTTATTACTCAAATCGTGTAAGTAAAATTTTATTCGAGGGCATTCCACACTAAATTGTTTAATAATAGGTGGTAAATAAACTTGCATAGCAGACCCGACAAAACCTATTCGTAAGATACCTTCTCCTCCTTTTATCCCCAATTGCCAGCGTTCCATCGATTGCTGTAATTGATTGATAATCAGTTCCGCTTCTTTTTGGAATAAGACACCTGCTTGGCTAAGATTCACTTTTCTATTGGTTCGAATAAAAAGAGCTTGTCCCAAAATAGTTTCTAGCCGAGCGATTTGCTGACTCAAAGCAGATTGAGAAATAAATAAGCGTTCCGCTGCTTTTCTGTAATGCAGCGTTTCCGCTAAAACTAGAAAATATTCAAAGTGTCGGATTTCTAATTGATTAGTCATACTTATTATTTGATGTACAATATTAATTGTTGATAACGGTAAATCCAAGTATTTTTGCAATGTAAAGCTCGTTTAATCAGTTATTTAATAAGTGAAACTGATTAATGGATACAAAATATTAATTATCAATACTATTTAAGCTGAATAATTTGAGCCAAATTAGAACGTTTGGATAGGCAGTAATTTAATAATCGAAACACGTAAGAATTTCAAACGTTCGTAAAGAATAATACCTAACCAAATTATTGAAATTATTAATATGAAAAAGATTCTAACACTCGGACTTGGAAAAGTAGGCACCCTCGTTGGGGTACTACTAAGTAAAAAGTATAAAGTAACAGGCGTTGATAAAAAGGAACCCCATTACGATTTTGAACTACCTTTTAAAGTAGTAGAAGGAGATGTGACAGATGAAGCATTTTTGCAAAAATTAATTAAAAAGAATGATGCAGTAGTATCTGCCTTGCCTTATTTTTTGAATAAAAAGATTGCGCAAGTTGCTTATGATTTAGGCAAGCATTATTTCGATTTGACGGAAGATGTAGAAACCACTAATTTTATCCGAGAGTTGAGTAAAACATCAAAGGGGATTATGGCGCCTCAATGTGGTTTAGCACCTGGTCTTATTGGTATCGTTGGAGCAGATTTGACGAAGGATTTTACCAAATTAAGAGACATTGAATTGCGAGTAGGGGCTTTACCTAAATATCCGAATGGTTTAATGGCGTATTCTTTTACTTGGTCACCTGCGGGCGTGATTAACGAATACATCAATGATGCCGAAGCTATTCATAATGGAGTAAGAAAAATGACGCCTTCTTTAGATGGTTTGGAATATATTAATATCGAAGGCCGAGAATTTGAAGCCTTTACGACTTCTGGTGGTTTGGGGACGATGTGTGAAACATACGAAGGCAAAGTAGATACTTTGAATTATAAAACCATTCGATATCCTGGACATGGAAAATTGATGAAATTCTTAATTCAAGAATTGATTCTAAAAGAGGATAAAAAATTATTATCTTCGATTTTAGAAAATGCGAAACCGCCTGTCAGAGAAGATGTCGTCTATGTGTATGCCGTTGTAGAAGGCTGGAAAGGCGATAAATTGTTTAGAAACGAATATTATAAAGCCTTTTCCCCAATTCTGATTGATGGACAAGAATGGCGAGCTATTTCTTGGACAACCGCCGCCTCGATTGCCGCAGTTATTGAAATGGTAGATAATGGCAGTTTGCCAGCAAAAGGTTTTATCAAACAAGAAGAAATTCCATTTGATGTATTTTTAGAAACAGATAATGGACAGCTTTTTAAATAGAGTTAACGGTTGACGGTTGACGGTTGCGAGTTACCAGTTGCCAGTTTGGTTAGACAATTGAAAATTAGTAACAGGTTTTTAAACTGCCAGGTATTAGGGAACCCTTTTACAAGATACAAACTCGCAACTGGTAACTGGCAACCGTTAAAAAATAAAAAATCACAAATATGAATACCACTTTCTTAAAAAAATTAGGCTTAAAAAAAGCCAATGCTGGAACCTCTACGGGTTTGGAATCTACCAATTCTAGAAAATACATTAAATCTTATTCGCCAGTTGATGGAGAATTTATTGGTAGTGTCAGTAAGACAACCAAAGAAGAATATGAACAGGTCATTGAAACAGCAAAAGGTGCTTTTAATGTATGGCGAAAAATGCCTGCACCAAAACGAGGAGAAATTGTTCGACAATATGGAGAAGCACTTCGAGCGAATAAAGAAGCATTGGGAAGCTTAGTTTCTTATGAAATGGGCAAAAGCTTGCAAGAAGGATATGGTGAGGTGCAAGAGATGATTGATATTTGTGATTTTGCAGTCGGTTTATCTCGACAATTATATGGATTGACAATGCATTCAGAGCGACCGAATCACCGAATGTATGAGCAATGGCATCCAATGGGAATTGTTGGCATTATTTCCGCTTTCAACTTTCCAGTGGCAGTATGGTCTTGGAATGCGATGATTGCTTTGGTTTGTGGGGATGTATGCGTTTGGAAGCCTTCGGAAAAAGCACCGCTTTGTGGGGTGGCTTGTCAAAATATTTTTCAAAAAGTATTGAAAGCGAATAATGTACCAGAAGGCGTTAGTTGCATGATTAATGGCAATTATAGAGTTGGAGAGTTATTAACGAAAGACACAAGAATCCCATTAATTTCTGCTACAGGGAGTACTAGAATGGGTAAAATCGTGGGCGCAACGGTAGCGGCAAGAATGGGTAAGAGTTTATTAGAATTAGGTGGGAATAATGCGATTATTATTACGCCAAATGCAGACTTAGATGCCGTTTTAGTTGGGGCTGTTTTTGGTGCAGTAGGCACTTGTGGACAACGATGTACGTCTACTCGAAGATTGATTATTCACGAATCTATGTATGACAATGTTAAGCAAAGATTGGCCAAAGCATACAAACAAATTAGAATCGGGAATCCATTAGACGAAAACAATCATGTAGGCCCTTTAATTGATACGGATGCAGTTGCGGCTTACCAAAATGCTATTGCAGAAATTGGAAACCAAGGCGGTAAAATGGTCGTCGAAGGCGGTGTTTTAGAAGGCGATGCTTACACGAGTGGCTGTTATGTCAAACCTTGTATTGCAGAAATTGCGACCGATGCGGACATCGTTAAGACAGAAACATTTGCCCCGATTTTGTATTTATTAAAATATACCGATTTAGAAGAAGCGATTCATATTCAAAATGATGTGCCACAAGGTTTATCGTCGGCGATTATGACCAATGATTTGCGAGAAGCAGAATTATTCCTATCTGTAGCAGGGTCAGATTGTGGAATTGCCAATGTGAATATCGGTACTTCTGGTGCAGAAATTGGTGGTGCTTTCGGTGGAGAAAAAGAAACAGGTGGCGGTCGAGAAAGTGGTTCGGATGCTTGGAGAGCTTATATGCGCCGACAAACGAATACCATCAATTATAGCAAGACGGTGCCTTTAGCACAAGGAATTAAATTTGATTTGTAATTTTTTGAGAAGTCAGAGGTCAGAAGTCAGACCATCTATTTCATAGATTGTCAGAAATTAGACTTGCGAAGCTAAGCATCGGTCAAGTCTGACTGCTGACAATCATCATAGATGATGGTCTGACTTCTGACTTCTCCAAAAATAAAAAATGGCACAAATAGAAGTATTAATGCCCAAAATGGGCGAAAGTATTATAGAAGCAACCATTATTCAATGGTCCAAACAAGTTGGAGATACAATTGAATACGAAGAAACTTTATTGGAAATAGCGACCGATAAAGTAGATTCAGAAATTCCTTCTCCTGCGGAAGGCGTTTTAGTGAAAACGTTCTTTAACGCAGATGACGTCGTAGCAGTAGGAACCGTTATCGGATTAATTTCGACGGAAACCGAAGCTACTCCAGAGACGAACAAACCATCAGAAGCTTCGGCAACGATAACGCCTCAAGCTGAAATGGCAACTAATGGGGGAAGCGAGCAGGCGCCTGTTTCCGCTGTAAAAATAGAGGTGGAAAAAGCAGCTCGACCTAGTCAAAGTCAACGTTTTTACACACCACTTGTTAGAAGTATTGCAGCTAAAGAAAATATTGATATTGCTACTTTAGACAGTATTGAGGGAACTGGTACAGATAATCGAGTAACTAAAAGTGATATTTTAGCTTTTGTTGCCAATCAAAAAAATGAAGTTACTACGGTAAGACCAAGTATTTCAACGGCAGCAACGCCAAATACAATAACAGAAAAAGCAGCGATAACGCCACCAAAAAAAGTAGCCCAATCTATTAGCGGAGGGATGGAGATTATCGAAATGGATAGAACCCGTCGCTTGATAGCAGACCACATGGTTCGGTCTAAACAGATAGCGCCGCATGTGACTTCTTTTGTAGAAGTGGATGTAACAGACATCGTTAATTGGCGGAATGGAGTAAAGGATGATTTTAAGGCAAAAAATCAAGAAAATATCACTTTTACCCCCATTTTTATAGAAGCAGTCGTCAAAGCGATTAAAGACTTTCCATTAATTAATGTTTCGGTAGAAGGAACGAACATTTTGGTTAAGAAAGCTATTAATGTAGGGATGGCAACCGCTTTACCATCGGGTAATCTAATTGTTCCTGTTATCAAAGATGCCGACCAATTGAGTTTATTTGGGTTGACCAAGCAAGTCAATCAATTAGCCCAAAAAGCAAGAACCAATCAATTAAAACCGCAGGATGTTCAAGGAGGTACTTTTACTTTAACGAATGTTGGGACTTTTGGTAATGTCATGGGAACGCCGATTATTAATCAACCACAAGTGGCGATTTTATCGGTAGGTAAAATTCAGAAGAAACCCGCTGTTTTAGAAACAGAATACGGTGATGTTATTGCCGTTCGGCAAATGATGTTTCTAAGTTTATCCTATGACCATCGAGTAGTAGATGGAATGTTGGGTGGTTCTTTTCTCCGTAGAGTAGGGGATTATTTGGAGCAATTTGATACGACTCAAAAAATATAATTTATTAAAAAAAGTAGCTTAGACCTCTGGTCTGAGTAGCATCGGATTTACGTTATTACTACTACTCAGACCAGAGGTCTAAGCTACTAAAATTAAAATAACTATCATGTCAGCAACCACAACCATAGAAAAAAGTGCAAAAACAGACCGATTTGAAGCACCTGATTATTACCAATTAGACGAATTATTAACAGAAGAGCATTTATTAGTGCGTTCAGCTGTTCGAGACTTTGTCAAGCAAGAAGTATCCCCAATTATCGAAGCTTATGCAGAAGCAGGTAAATGCCCTGTCCATTTATTCAAGAAAATGGGAGAATTGGGCGCATTAGGACCAAGTTTGCCAGAAAAATACGGCTGTGGTGGCATGGATGAAATTGCCTATGGCATTATCATGCAGGAATTGGAGAGAGGCGATAGTGGTATCCGTTCTATGGCATCTGTACAAGGGTCTTTAGTCATGTATCCTATTTATAAATATGGTTCAGAAGCGCAAAGAATGAAATACTTGCCGCAACTAGCCAAAGGGGAAATGATTGGTTGTTTTGGTTTAACCGAACCAAATCACGGGTCTGACCCAGGGTCGATGTTGACCACGCTAAAAGAAGACGGAGAAGGTGGCTATATTTTAAATGGAGCAAAGATGTGGATTACCAATTCCCCAATTGCGGATATCGCTGTTGTTTGGGGAAGAGTAGAGAATGGGCCAATTAAAGGCGTGATTGTAGAAAAAGGCATGAAAGGTTTTTCTGCACCAGTGATTAAAGGCAAATGGTCTTTACGTGCCTCTATCACAGGAGAATTAGTTTTTGAAAACGTACATATTCCAAAAGAGAATGTGTTACCAAATGTCCAAGGTTTAAAAGGACCATTGGGTTGTTTGTCAAAAGCAAGATACGGTATTTCTTGGGGCGCTATTGGCGCTGCGATGGATTGTTATGATTCAGCCTTGCGGTATTCAAAAGAACGCATCCAGTTTAACAAACCTATCGGTCAGTTTCAATTAACGCAAAAGAAATTGGCAGAAATGATTACCGAAATCACCAAAGCACAATTATTGTCTTGGCGGTTAGGCACGTTAGCGAATAAAGGAAAAGCGACACCAGCTCAAATTTCTATGGCGAAAAGAAATAATGTAGACATGGCGATAAAAATTGCCAGAGAAGCTAGACAAATTCATGGAGGAATGGGCATTACAGGCGAATATCCAATGATGCGACATAGCATGAATTTGGAATCCGTCATTACCTATGAAGGCACGCATGATATTCACTTGTTGATCACAGGGATGGATATTACGGGGTTGAATGCGTTTAAATAATTTTTAGATTAGAGAATAGAGATTAGAGAATAGAGACTTGTCTCGTCTCTCTAATCTCTGCTCTCTACTCTTCGAAAAATATAAGAAATGACAAAAGTAGAAGCGCCAATTATCCAATATAAAAAAGGCCGGCTTTCCAAAAAGAAGTTATTGACATTATATGATGGGCTAGTAAAACCCAGAATGATTGAAGAGAAAATGTTGCTTTTATTGAGGCAGGGGAAGATTAGTAAATGGTTTTCTGGCATTGGACAAGAAGCCATAGCCGTTGGTGTTGGAATGGCATTAGAAGCAGACGAAATCATTTTTCCGATGCATCGAAATTTAGGCGTTTTTACCAGCCGAGAAGTGCCAATGGCACGTTTATTTGCGCAATGGCAGGGGAAGTTATCTGGTTTTACGAAAGGCAGAGACCGTTCCTTTCATTTTGGTACGTTAGAGTATGCGACGGTAGGGATGATTTCCCATTTAGGGCCTCAATTATCTTTAGCAGCAGGCGTTGCTTTAGCCAATAAATTAAGAGCAGAGAACAAAATAAGTTTAGCCTTTACAGGCGAAGGTGGTACCAGTGAAGGCGAATTTCATGAAGCCTTAAATGTGGCGGCAGTATGGCAATTACCTGTGATATTTTTGGTAGAAAATAATGGATATGGCTTATCTACACCGACGAATGAGCAATATAACTGTGCGCATATTTCCGATAAAGGCATCGGATACGGCATGAAATCACTACGGATTGATGGCAATAATATCATTGAAGTTTATCAAACCATCAGCAAATTAGCCAAAGAATTACGAGCCAATCCAGAACCTGTTTTATTGGAATGTGTGACCTTTCGACAAAGAGGGCATGAGGAGGCAAGTGGCGTAAAATATGTGCCAAAAGACTTAATGAATTATTGGAAAGAAAGAGACCCTGTTAATAATTTCGAGCAATTTTTATTGGGAGAAGGAATAATTGATGAGCAGTATATTAGTGATTTAAAAGCGGGTATCAAAGCAGAAATTAATGAAGCCATTGATATTGCTTTTGCAGAGGATGTTCCAACTGCTGATGTGCAAGCAGAATTAGCGGACATTTACAAAGCCCACGATACGACCGCTATCCAACCTGCTACGAATGCAACAAAGGAAATTCGATTTATTGACGCCATTACCGATGCTTTAGATACAGGGATGGAACGCTACGAGGAGTTGGTTTTAATGGGGCAAGACATTGCGGATTATGGCGGTGTTTTTAAAATAACGAATGGCTTTTTAGAAAAATATGGGGCAGGCCGAGTACGAAATACCCCAATTTGTGAAAGTGCGATTATCGGTGTTGGATTAGGGTTGAGTTTGAAGGGCATGAAAGCCATGGTAGAAATGCAATTTGCAGATTTTGCTACTTGTGGTTTTAACCAAATCGTCAATAATTTAGCGAAATCCCATTACCGTTGGGGCGCAAATGCAGATGTGGTGGTCCGAATGCCATGTGGGGGAAGTGTAGGCGCAGGGCCTTTTCATTCCCAGACCAATGAAGCGTGGTTTTTCAAAACACCAGGCTTGAAAATTGTCTATCCTTCTAGTCCTGCCGATGCGAAAGGCTTATTATTAGCGAGTTTAGCTGACCCCAATCCAGTCCTGTTTTTTGAACATAAAGCCTTATATCGAAGCCTTTCAGGAGAAGTACCAACGGATTATTATACGATTGAAATTGGTAAAGCGAATTTAGTAACCGAAGGGACACAAGCTTCTATCATCACCTATGGATTAGGCGTAAAATGGGCAACCGAAGTAGCCAAGAAATTAGGATTATCTATAGATATTTTAGACCTCCGAAGTTTAGCGCCTTTGGATTATGAGGCGATTGAGGAAACCGTAAAAAAGACCAATCGAGTCATTTTATTGCATGAAGACAGTTTAGTTGGTGGAATAGGCGCAGAATTATCTGCCTATATTGCCCAACATTTATTCAAATATTTGGATGCGCCTGTTATGCGGGTGGCAAGTATGGATACGCCGATTCCGTTTGCAAAAAGTTTGGAAAAGCAATATTTGCCTGTGGAACGATTGGAGGTGACTTTGCAGGAATTGATTGATTATTAGTATAATCCAAGATATAAAACTGGTAGTACAATCATTAGGGATACTGACCACCCATATCTTTTTTGATAGTATTAAGGAGCTTTAGCTTCGGCTTTGTCTGTAGATATAGTGGTTACTACTAGCATTTAGAGGGGCTTTAGCCTCGGCACGATTTAAATTACGGTGTCGAAGCGATGCTCCTTTATGAATTTCATTGGATATATAGCATTCCTACATACGGGGTCAGGGCTAAAGCCCTTAATTTTGCCAATTTCAAACTTATGGGTAATCAGTACGGCTAAAGCCTGTGCTACCAATTATGACAACTTGAACTACTATTCAACAAAAACAAAACAACCCCTAAAAAATGACAGGAAAAATCAAGACCCCGAATGGCGAATTAAACATAAAATGGGACGAATCCTGTCAAATCTTACCAGTAATAAAAGCTCACCCAAGTCTAGCAGGAATAGCCAATCACATCCAAGGAGAAGTATTTTTTTATCAATATGAACTTGATATTCCGTTTAATGGCCAAGAAAAAGAAGTATTTGAACGAGGAGACGTCGTCTATTGGCGGTCTGCTACAGATAAGACTAAGTTTGGTATTTTATTGATGTACGGAAAGACGATTGTTGGAGATGGTACACAAATTAGAACAACTTCTGCTGGTATTAAAATTGGCGAAGTGATAGAAAAGGATGAAATTGAATGGATTACTACCCGAAGTGAGCTAAAATTAGTCTAGCCAAAAAGAAAGAATTATAATCACAACTTTCCATCATTGATTTGTAGCATAAAGTTATTATCATTGCCAAAATTATTAAACCAGCACTAACAACAAATCAATGAGCGCACCAAAAATAATCACCCTTCCTCAAATAAAAGCAGCCTTAAAAAATATTGATGTATTTACCGATATAGAAAATGGATTTGCTGCGTATGCTAGGGGCGAAGCCGTTATTCCACCAGTCGGAGAGATGTTATTTGAAGACCCACCAGGCGAATTGCATATTAAATATGGGTATTTGAAATCAGGCGCTTATTATGTGGTGAAAATAGCTTCAGGTTTTCCACAAAACTTTAAGCAAGGTTTGTCTACTGGTCAAGGCATGATGCTTTTATTTGACCAAAAAACAGGCGTCGTTAAAGGGGTGTTGTTAGATGAAGGCTATTTGACAGAAATTAGAACGGCTGTTGCAGGAGCGCTTGCGGCTAAATATATGGCCCCTAAAAAGATAGCTTGTATTGGCATTGTAGGGACAGGTTTGCAAGGCAAATTTCAATTAGAACATTTAGCCACTGTAACCACTTGCCGTAAAGTCATCGTTTATGGACGGACACCAGCGAATAGAGCCGCTTATCCAGCCTATTTTGTGGATACAGATTGGGAAATTGAGTTAACAGATGACGTAGCCTATTTAGCAAAAAATAGTCAATTAATTGTCACGACTACGCCTGCTACAGCGCCTTTATTGCAAGCAGATTGGATAAACCCAGGAACTCATATTACCGCAATGGGTTCAGATACCATCCATAAAATAGAACTAGACCCAGCTATTTTAGGCAAAGCAGATATAGTCGTTGTAGATAGTTTAAGCCAAAGTGAAAGCAGAGGCGAAATTTATCAGTCCGTAAAAGCAGGGACGCTTAATCGAGCAGACGTCATAGAACTAGGACAAATAATTAATGACCCTGAACTTGGTCGTCAAAATGATACGCAAATTACGGTGACGGATTTGACGGGGGTTGCTATCCAAGATTTGATGATTGCGAAGGCTGTTTTTGAAGGGGTTGAATGATTGTTTTATTGTTGAATGGTTATATTGTTGTTGATTGCCGAAAGCGAATTTTTAATAACCAAAAAAATAGGCATTTATCAACGAATAAAATGATACGGCAACAATTGTTAAACTATTATCTAGTTCGTCAAATCCGTTGTCTTCATTCATCCGTTGAAAGAAAATAGGCCAACGGATGAATGAAGACAAAGGATAAGTATTAATTTCTTCGGGACTATCTATATCATTCTTTTAAGCTATATCTTAATTCATAACTACCCTAAAAAAGGGTAATTGTTGTAAAAGTCTTGTTTAGCGAA
>JAFMDF010000403.1 GCA_017857395.1 Bacteroidota bacterium
TAAAAGTGGAACATTAAATTACAAAAACTTGAATCTCAGTGATTATTCGTTTAATTTTCTATTACTCTCCTCCTCCACTTCCCCTTTTTTGAAAGAGAAAACACCATATTCATGCAAATCATTTATTTAATACTGAGCGGTATTATCCTTTTTTTTCTAATCTTCCCTTTTCTGACTGTTGCCTTTTCGCAACTGTTTAAAGAACATATTGATACTAAAAAAGAACAAAATATTTATGATTACGCATGCATTATTACAGCCTATAAAAATGTAGCAATTACAGAACATTTAGTCCAATCTTTATTAAAACAGACTCATCAAAATCTTCATATCTACTTAGTTGGAGATGAATGTCAGCCTAGCGATTTTTCTTTAACGGATGACCGTTTAACGGTCTTTTATCCAAATCCCTCTCTAAAATTAAAGGCAAAATCTATTATTCATGCGATGGATAATTTTATTCGACCACATGACTATACCGTTATTTTAGATGCAGATAATTTAGCGCATCCAAAATTTTTACAAGAAATAAATCTATATGCGAACCAAGGTTTTAGGAGCATTCAAGGACAAAGAACTGCCAAAAACTTGGATACCATCTATGCTTGTGCGGATTCAACAGGGGAGTTTTACAAAAACTTTGTAGAGCGATATGTCCCTTATATGATTGGTTCTTCTTCCGTTATTTCTGGTTCTGGAATGGCTGTAAAAACTAAATTATACAAGGCTTATTTGGATAGTCCAGAAATACAACAGGGAAAAGAGATGTGGAAAAAGATGTTGCAAGAAGACAAGATTCTACAAAACTTTTTATTAGGTCAAAATGAAAAAATTGTTTTTGCTAAAAATGCCATTATCTATGATGAAAAAGTAACAACTGCCGACCAAGTAGAAACGCAAAGAAGTCGTTGGTTGTATTCCTATTTTCAAAATTTACCAAACTCTTCTGGTTTAATTTTGAAAGGGTTAACCAACTTAAGTTGGAATCAATTATTATTTGGTATTATTACGATTTCCCCTCCCCTATTTATTCTACTTTTTTCCGCAATCTTTCTATTAGGTGCAGGTCTTTTTATTAATCCTTATATGAGTATTTGGTTATTTATGGGCTTAGGTATTTTTACTTTAAATATCTTCTGGTCTCTTTACTTATCGGATGTACCTGACCAGATTTGGAGTGCTGTTTGGGGCATTCCCCTATTTATCTGGAAACAGTTTACTGCTTTATTTAAAATGGGCAATCCTAATAAAAATTTTAAGCATTCGGAGCATTCTAAGGCGGTAAAAATAGAGGAAGTCTTGGGGGATTAAAATCGTTTTATTTGACAATTGTAGATCATGAGTGAATGAGACAATATTGAGCATTTAATCTGAATACCACCTCATTAATCTCATTTTCTCATCAACTTATCACCCTTTTTTATGAATTTCTCTTTTACTTCAAATTCATCTTAATCCCATACCGAGGCCGCAAAGTGACCAAAGCTTCCATATCAATCACTTGGTCTTTAATCAATTCAAAATCAAACCTTTGTAATAATCCGACTAATAATAATTGCATTTCCATAAGCGCAAACATATTGCCGATACATAATCTTGGACCTCCACCAAAAGGCAAATAGCTCATTTTAGGCATTTCTTTAACTTTCGCTGTTTCAAAACGGTCAGGATTAAAGGTTTTGGGATTTTTATATAAATCTGCTCGATGATGTGCATTATAAATTAGACAAAAAACAACATCATCTTTATTTATTTTCACGCCTCTATATTCATCTGCTGCAATAGCGGTTCGACTTACGCCCCAAACAGGCGGATATAATCGCATGCCTTCATCAATCACTTGTCGAATATAAGTCAACTGTCGCAAATCTTGAAAACCTGGTAAATTATCGCCACAAACGGTCTTTATCTCTGTTCGCATTTTAGCGACAATTTCTGGATGTTGAGCTAGTAAATGCATCGTCCAAGCTAAAGCATTCGCCGAAGTCTCATGTCCTGCACTAAACATGGTAATCATTTCATCCATCAACTGCTGGTCATTCATCTGCTCATTAGAATCTTCATAAGTCGCATCCATCATCATTTGTAATAAATCGGGATACTTTTCGGTACTTTTTCTACGTTTTGCTATTGCTTTTAACACCACTTCATTCAAAACCGACATATCTTTTTTAAATTGCTTCTTTCTGCCATTTAATGGAAATTTAATGCGAGCAAAAGGGTCATTCAGTACATCAGAAACATAGCGTTGTGCCTCCGTCATACTCTCATATACCGCATTCATATCTTCCTCAGAATTATCAGAAAATAATGCTTTTAAAGCTATTTTTGCGGTAACCGCCATCATTTCTCTAGCAATATCAATCTCCGTTCCCCTTTTTGCTTCCAAACCATCAAAATATTGGACGGCTACTTCTCCCATTGAATTGAATAAATCTTCTAAACTCTTTTTATGAAAAGCTGGTTGAGCCAACCTTCTTTGCTTTTGCCAAAATTGTCCATTACTTGTCACCAAACCATTGCCTAAAACTAATTTTAGCACATCATAAGATTTTCCTTTTTTATAATTTCGATGATTTTGCTGTAGGACATAACGCATAAAATCTGGCTCAGAGGTACAGATAATACGCATAAAAGGAATCGGGTTTTCATAAGTTTTCCCCAATGCTTGTTCTTTATCATAAAAATGCGAGAGGATATTTTTCCCCATGCTAGGTAAGTTCTTTAATAACCAATGTCCTTTGGCAACAGGCAGCGGCGTTAATGGCGTAGTAGGCGTTATATGCTTTATCATAATCGCAATTTTATTTGTCTAGGTATTTTAATAGTCCATACGCAAAATACCCCTTCCAAGTTATTGTTTCAATGGAAATTCCTTGGATTGAGCGATATTAAATATCAATGGTTAATATTTGGGGTTAAGTGGGTAATTTCAGGAAAATCTTCCTCATCCAACCAAAGTAGACAAATAATAAAGCGCAAATAAAATCATAGCTACTAAACCTATATAAGCTAAAGTAATTAACAAAGATGAAGGACGATAAGCAGCAGGAATACTTGAACTCTGAATAGCCTTTAAATTTAAAAATGCAATAATTGGCGCAGTCAAAAAACCTAAAATAGTCGCATATTCTAATATTTTCACCATGCTAGCTGCCGAAAAATAAAACAGGCAGAATCCACCAATTCCTAATAAAGGCAATAAGGTTTTATAATTTCGATTAAGTGCCGACTGCTTTTGTTCAGGAGTTGCGGGCGTTTCTTTCAGTATCAAAAGACCTCTGACAAAGCTTCTTGTAAAAGCGTCCATCACTGTAATTAAGGTACCATAAATCGTCCCAAAGGCAGCAATAGCAATCACCCAATAAGACCAACCACCTAAATTAGTCGTAAAAACATTCAATAATTTATTAGAAAATTGCGTCGCATTGCCATCTAATAATTGACCACTACCATAAACGGTAAATGCCCCAATCGTTAAAAACATCAAGGCCAACACAATGGTAAAAACAAAGCCTAAATTAAAATCAAAAAGGCTTTCTTTTAGTTTGGGATGATACCCCGTCGTTCTCATTTTTTCGACGACCCATATACTATTCATCGTCGAAGCCTCCATCCCTGCGGGCATCCAACCTATGAGACTAACCAATAACGCTAATCCTGCACCTTCTAGGAGTTTAGGGGCTTGAAAGTCAGCAGTAGGTTCAACATGTCCATTTATTAAAACTGCAAAAAAGGCGATAGATACGGTAATTAATAAAACAACAGATAAGATTTTTATAAAACGATCCAGCGCAGTATATCCACCCAAGAATAATAAGCTAACTGTAATCCCCAAAACCAATCCAACCAATACTGGCATAGAGAAATTTAAGCCTACCATCGTTTTTAACAAGCCTGCTGAAACTGCTCCAATTGCGCCTGTTACGGCAAACATATTGAAAAATATCACCCCTAAAAAAAGATAGACTGCCCAATTCCCTTGTTCCTTGTATCCTTTAATCAAACTCTGTCCCGTTGCCACCGCATATCTAGGGCCAAATTCATAAAATGGATATTTTAAGAAAAGGGTAGCCAGAATAATCCAAAAGAAGACCATTCCATGATGCGCCCCTGCTCGAGTGGATAATACTAAATGAGAAGTACCAATGGCAGAACTCGCAAAAAGTAAGCCTGGACCGATGGTTTTCAGCAATTGTTTAATGTCGCTTTTATCGTTTTGCATAATTTTATCTCCTCTTTTTTAAATTTGCTATGCTGGTTAGGATTTTCAATCCGACACCGCTATTTACTCGCCTCTGGCGGGTGTTGAGAAAAAATAATTTCTTTAAGTCTTCAAAGTAGTAAACGCTTTTAAATTATCAATGAGCTTCAAATCATCCCGACTCCATAAATACTTATACATATCCACCTGCACATTTTGGCTATCAAATTGGACAATAGAAAAACCATTTTCTTCTATATTTTCAAAGTCTTCTTCCATTTTAATAGCGGTTGGATTGGCTGCCTTCGTTTTTCTAAAAGTTGAAGGAAAAACCGTATTCCCTAACGGTCCAGAAAGATAACAATTAATGGGATTACTTTCCATATTCGTCGAACCATTTTGATGAATTCTTCCCGAACCAAAAGCATGTAAGTCTCCGCTAATCATTATAGGCTTTTTATGCTTGGCAGCATACATATTTTCCAAAATTCGATCATGCTGCAATTGCCAGCCTTTTTGCCAATAAGGTTTATTTAAGTCATCCTGTAATTTGCCATCTTTGCCTAAAAAGTCAGGATACCATTCTAGCCATTTTCCTGCCGACCAACCAAAAGGCGTGGAAGGTACATGGAGGGTATGTTTGACTTCTTGAGACGCTGTTCTACGATGCAGCCAATTTTCGGCAGCTGTCGGTAAAAATTGTGCTTTGTCTCCAGCTAAAGTTACAAACCGCCGACAATCGTACATTAATAATTCCGCTAATTTGCCATAGCGTAAAGTACCGAAATTCTCTGATATATTGGCCCCTCTATCGGTAGCGCCTGATCCTGGCAAATCCAATGGTCGACTTTCATCAGGCAAAAATTCAGGCAAATACATTTGCTGTACCATCCGTCCTAATTCTAGTTGAAAATTCTTGGGAGGAAAAGTAATTAAAGCATCACTCGCCTCATCATTTTCCCAGTAATCGTGGTCATCTTTAAAAACAAAAATTGGCGTTGACCGACAAGCCGTACCATATAAATCTATAATTTGTGGGCTGACTGCTTTTTTTAATACCTCTTCATTTTCCGTACCTAAGATGGGTTTCGATTCATCAAATTTGCCTGAAATAGCAATCGCTCTTTCGTCTCCACTAGTTCCCAATCGCCCTTTCCCATTTCCACTTAAATCCCAGTAAATCGTATCTCCTATAACCACCAAAGCATCGGGTTTAAAACTCAAGCCTCGATTTAATAAAGCTACTCTTTTTTTAGCAAAATGAACAGGTGCTTCTTTCATATTCTCTGGTACAGGCATAAAATCCTGTGCCAAAGGATGTCCGCCTGCACAGGTATAAATCATCAATTTTAATTGCGGTACATCTGCATTCGGTGCTGGAAAAGTTTTTAGTGGCCAAGCATCACAAAGTGGTTCATTCGCCTCAAATAAGCGTAAATCATAGACTGTTGCTGGTTTCAAATCCGCACAGTCGAATGCCCAAAAATAACCTTTGCTATCTCGCTTTTGTCCCTCGACAGCTTGTTTCCCTACCTTTAAAATCGGCTGATTTATCGGTCTTTTAAAAGACGTCGCAATCAACATTCGATTGTGATTAACCGTGGGCAAGATATGTGCTACATCACCATCATTCCAATTGCTTTCGGCTATACCCGTTTCCGTTTTTTCGTTTAAGCAACCAATAAACGATAGTCCTGCACCGAAGTATAAACTTGTTTTTAAGAAATCTTTTCTGTTCACTTTATTTAATTTTGAATGATGAAACTAGCAATTATTTAGAGGTCAAATTAGGATAATCAGAAGCTCTCGATTTGCTAAACCTAACTCCCGATAGCTATCGTGGATAGTAAATCTTAATTTTGTGGAGGACCAATATTACAGAGATTTACTAAATTCTGAAAATCTAGCAAATCTTCTATTTTTGGCCTGACTTCTCATCAAAATTTAATGGATAAATCCCCAATAGACTCCACCCCAAATTGCACCATATTATTCTTCAAATCTTCCATCAAAATTTCGGTTACATGATCGCCACCGTATTCCCCTAAAGCAGCTACACCATAAACAAATCCTCTACCTAGTAGGACAAAATCTGCTCCTAAATGCAAGGCACGCATAATATCTAAGCCTGTCCTTACTCCACTATCGAAGATAATTTTGGTCTTCCCACCAACTGCTTTTACAATCGCTGGCAAAGCATCAATAGAAGCAGGTGCACCATTAAATTGACGACCTGCATGGTTAGAAACAACGATGCCATCCATTCCTATTTCGGCTGCTTTTTCGGCATCTTTCGGGTGCAAAATACCTTTTAAAATAACTGGTCCGTCCCATTCTTCTTTCAATTGTTGGCAATAATCCCAAGAAAGCGTCCCACCTAAACGGTTACCAACCATATTGCTCACAAATTTCATATTGGAATGCAAGGCATATTTTTCAACCGTTCTCAGTCTTGGCAAACCATTTCGTAAAGTCGCTATCGTCCAAGTTGGATGGGTAATGCCTGCCCAAATCATCTTAGGCGTTATTTGTGGAGGCATCCGTAAACCTGCCCGTTTAGTCCTTTCTCTACGACTTGGCATTGGCACATCAGCGGTGACGACTAAGGTATGAAACCCTGCGGCTTTTGCTCTTTTTAATAAAGCATCCCTCAACTCCTTTTCTTTGGGTGGATATAATTGAAACCAGCCCATATTCCCTACTTTGGGGCCAACCGTTTCAGGTGTTTCTGTTGCTACCGTACTTAAGGTATAAGGAATTTGATACCGATTGGCTGTTGCTGCTAAATAATGTTCTGTTCTTGCCCACATTAAACCCGTTAAGCCAACAGGGGCAATTCCAAAAGGGGCAGCATAATCCTGTCCAAATAAAGTTGTATTTAGTGTTGGTTGTAATACGCCTTTACAAAATCGTGGTAAAAGAGTAATTTTTTGGAAAGCTTCCCTATTCTTTTTTACTAAATCTTCGGCTCCTGTACCCGATTGCAAATATTCCCATGCGACGTGCGGAATCCGTTTTTTAGCTTTGTCCGCTAAATCTTGGATGGCAGGATATTGATTGGCCCATTTTGCTTTATACTTTTGATAACTCATATCCCTAAAAGTATTGAATGTGCATGTAAATTAGTCACACGATTTTGTTTTGTTAAATAATAATTCTATTGAAGAATAATAGAGCGTCAGACATAAAATAGATAATTAAAGGACAACGGATTTTAAAACTTTCAAGACAAATTGTCAAAAATCATGTTATCTATTTTTTACCTGATTCCCTAATAG
>JAFMDF010000404.1 GCA_017857395.1 Bacteroidota bacterium
GTGTTGTAACTACAAAAATAGAAAGTCTTTTTTTATTCGTTTTGAACACGCTAGCACTAACGCCATGCTCATCTTCGGCTCTAGCAATTGTTTCGGGTGTATCTCCAACATTATTTAAACACCAATTGGTAATAGAATATCTTCTTTCAATATAATAACAAGCATCGTTGGCTGCATCAAATCGTTTATCAGAATGTGTCCAAGCTAAAATACTACAACCACCAGTAGCTAAATTTAAAGTAGCTTCTGGGAAATTATCTCCACAATTACCTGCCCAATCTGCTGGAAACGTAACGCTAAAATTCTGATTAACCGTCAACGTAATTAATTGCTCTTTCCAAGCAGATTGATTGCTTCCGCCGTCTGTTGCTCTGTAGCGTCTTTTTATCTTTGTCTCGCCACAACTTGCGGCGACTAATTGATATTCCTGTACAATAGTTGTAGAACCACCACAGGCAGAATTATTGCTACAATTTGGGTTACCAAAAGCTTGATTATAAGCAGTTGCTAAATCACCCGTTAAGGCAATCCATTCTGCATTATCGAATGCTTTATTATCATTAGCATCAGTAGTTGTGCCAAAATCATCAACATGAAAATCTTCACAAGCAACCGTTTTATTTTCTAAAGATTCACAGGTAGAAACACTATTGTCTTTTCCTGTAATTTGTACCCAACAAGTATTTGAAGTACCATTGCTATCTGTAATTCGAAGCGTAATTATGCCATCATTAGTAACCTCTTCACAAGTTAAACTGACGATTTGCCCCCAAGTGCCTCCTGCTTTGCGAATTTCTTTCGTCACTGCCCCACAATTATCGCTACTTCCAGCATCAAGGTCGGCTACTTTTACCGTTGCTAAGCCATTGACAAAGGAAACGTTTAATTCGTCTACACAGATTGCTTGCGGCGCATTGCTATCCGTTACATTAAAATAGATTTGACACTCATCTGAACGATTTCCTGTAGCATCTCTACCATAATAAACCGCATAATAGTTACCTACTGGTAAGTTGCTTAAGGTACTATGCGTTGAATTATCGGCTGAATTGACTACTTTATCGAGGGTTACAGTTACTGAACCACCACAATCATCCGAGGCAGTTGGCTCATTTAGACTAATCGTACCCGTACAATTATTGCTATTTGTTGAAGTTGTATATGGATTATTTAGTGTCCCTTTTTGACTGCCAGAAGGACAAGTAAGAACAGGTTTGCCTGTATCTTTTAATTCAATTAATTGAGGCATCAAACTAACTGGCGCTGCTTGATTACACCAATCTTGAATTTGCCAAGTTCTAAAAATTTTAGTGCTGCTACTATTCGTCGCATCAATGACTTGGTCGGTATAAATAGGAATGAAGCTACAAGTATTTTCGATGATTGGTAAATCTCCTTTTCCATCTCCATCCGTATCTAAAAGCGGATAGCCTGCAATTTCAGGCCCTATACCTGAACCACAAGTTAACACCGTATCTGCTGGTCGAAAGAAAGCGGTTGGTCGAATAATGCCAACATTAATAGTTTCCGTAGTAGAATTACCACAAAAATCAACTGCAGTTATGGTAACTGGAATACTTAAACCAGTGCCACATAAATTGGAAGGAAAAGCACCAATGGTCACAATCGTATCTTTTACATCACAGTTATCATTGACTCGAATATTTAATTTACTTTTGATTTCAGCATCCGTTAAATTGCCGCAAGTGGTTAAAGCAGAAGCCGTAACCGAAATAGATGGGGCAGAATTATCTTCAAATTTTATTTTTCCTACACAACTAGTAGAAACACTAGTTTGCGTGCCGCAACCCATAAAACTTACCTTTCTAATGATTTCTACCGAATAGGTTGACCCACAATCAAAATCTGCGGCTGCCACATCTAAACCATTCGAATTTAAAGCAGCTTGAGTAGCCGCTGCAAATTTGGTAGACTTGATACCTACCTTGTCACCGAGGTCTAATTTTATTTCATACTCTACACCACTTCCAACACAGGGCGCACCTTCTAATACATCATCGACGGTAATTCTAGCCGTACAACCAAAAGCGATAGAGGAAGTTACATTATCATTACAGGCTATATTCGGTTGACCTGCAAAAACAAAATAGGTACAAGTTTTGGTAGGATCAGCAACAGAAGTGGCCGTTATAGTATAAGTTCCTAATGGAATTGTGAAATTGCCTAATGAACCTATACCATCTGCACGTATAGGATTTGCAACTGTAATACTCGTACAGTTGGTAGTGATGTTAACATCAGCAAAGTCAGATCCACCACAGGTTGAAAAAGTTGGTTTAGGAATATCAACCATCACCATCCCATCTAAATCATCACATTTATCCGTAGCGGAAACATTGGCAGGACATTGGACAACGATACCGTCACTTTCACAAGTAATACTTGCCGTCCAACCATTTCCTTTCGCATTATCTCCATTGGTTTCAAAAACGAAAGAAAGGCAGCCTGTAGGATTTTTGTCTGGGTCGCAATCTGCTTGTATCCAACCGCCAAAAGCATTAGAAACGCTTGTTCCAGAGGCAACACCTATAATCATTGCACCAGGATTTTTTTTGATATCTCCATCAAATCCTGTCAATTTATCTCCATTTGCCACATCAAAGGCAGAGAAGGTTATTTTTAATTGACTGCCGCTAGTATTAGGGCATAAAATAATGGTGTCTTTTCTAGCTTTACTGTCAAAATATAAACCGCCAGCCACTAAGTTATTATCAGTGAAAGCCGTATTACTAGAACAGGATACCGTTTTAGTAATAGCGGTTGCCGATGTATCTAGCGCTATTTGAGCAGATAAATTAGTTGAAAAAGAGAAAAGGAAAAGACAAAGGATTAATACACAAAGACTTGATAAATTTGTTGTAAGTTTTTTTTTCATGGGTGTTAAATGAATTGTCATTAAGCCTAGTCGTTTAACTACACTTAATAGGGATTTCTATTTTGGTTAATTACAAAAAAGGGTAATACTATAGCAACTGCAAAGGTATTGCCAAAAATTAGTTGTCTGGTGTGGTAAAAAGAATAAATAAATCGGTAAGTAGGAAAGTGTCTGTAATAATACGTCAATAGACACTGCCCAAAGATATTTTATTTATATGTTTTAAGCAAAAATATAATTTGCTTTTAAGCAATTCGGGCTATTATTTAACAAGGAAAGATGTAAAAATGTATAGGGTTGGCCTTTTAAAGGTAGGAAAAACCTACTAAAATTATAAAATGTATCTCCAATCAAGATACTGTGTTTGCACAAATTTTGTGCTATTGAAAACCAAGAACTAAGGAAAAAAAACAATTCCTACTGCGTCTTAGCAATAACAGTTCTATTCCCTTTTACTTTCTGGTTTAATTTAATTTCGATTTTAGCATTTAAAGGTAAGAATAAATCGACTCTAGAACCAAACTTAATGAAACCCATTTCTGCCCCTTGTTCCACTTCTTCTCCTACATTCAAATAATTCACAATTCTTTTGGCAACCGCTCCTGCAATTTGTCTTAGCAAAATCTCTGTATCGCCATTGCCAATTACGATTGTTGTCCGTTCATTTTCAGTAGAAGACTTTGGATGCCAAGCCACCAAATATTTCCCAGGATGATAGCGGAAATAGTTAACCGTACCTCCAATCGGATTTCTATTGACATGCACATTTGTTGGGGACATAAAAATGGATACTTGAATTCTTTTATCCTCAAAATATTCATCTTCCTTTACTTCTTCAATCGCTACAATTTTACCATCTGCTGGTGCATAGACTAAATTATCGTCAGGCATCATGATTTCTCTCCATGGAGAACGGAAAAATTGTAAAACTAATAAAAATAAAATACCAGTAGTAATATAGGAAAGGGTTAACCAACCTGGAATCAACCAGAAAACAATAGCATTTACAATCGCTAAAGTGATGGCTACTACTACTAAAATTTTATATCCTTCTTTATGTATTTTCATATTATTTGTGTAGGGCTAAAAATCTTTTACCGAGGTGATTAAATATTTCGGTAAAACTAGATCTTATATGCATCAGGGAGCAAAAATAATTAAAAATTCTATTCTTAAAGATAAAATAAGTCTAATTGCGTCTAAAAATAGACTAAAGTTTACTCAAATTCTTTTTTTATATTAAAAAAACAATTCTTTTTTTTGGCCGAAAATAGCTATTTTAAGAATATTTTATACTACAACTGCTTTATAATGAATGAGTTAAGTAGTGATGATTCCTTTTAAAAACACCTAAAACTACTTTTAAATAATACTTACACTCTTTAGCATAATTTTTACTTTTGGGTATTATTTTACTAAAAAGTAACTATTGAAGTTTATTCATCAAACAATTGCGACTGGTTTTGGTGCTGGTTATGTACCGATTGCACCTGGAACTGCGGGGGCATTATTAGGTTGTATATTATTGGGGGGGTATACGCACCTCATCGGCATCAATAATAACACCAATTTTCAAATAGGGTTCAGTATATTAATTATTTTAACAACTCTAGCTGGGGTATGGGCCACTAGAAACTTACAAGCAGAATGGGGGGAAGACCCTTCTAGAGTGGTCATAGATGAAATAATTGGTGTCTGGATTAACCTATTATTTGTACCCTTGACTTGGCAGAATATCTTTATTGGCTTTGTCCTTTTTCGCTTTTTTGATATTGCTAAACCATTAGGTATTCGAAAAATGGAAGCTTTTGAAAATGGTTGGGGCGTGATGCTGGATGATGTCTTGGCAGGTATTTATGGGAACATCGTTTTGCAAGTTATTTTGTACTTTTTATAGGATATATATCAATTTTTATTTGACAGATTAATAGCGCTAAATTGTTTACTTTGCATGCCTTTACCAAATTAAATTATTAACCTAAGTTGTGGGTTGATTAGATACGATTTTATTTAAATATTGATTATTTTATGCTCAGATTTTATAGAGCGCCAGATAAGCAATTGATAATTATCCGTGTCCCTTCATTAATCCGTGGTAGAAATTAATACCACGGATTAATGAAGGGACACGGATAGGAAACATTAGGAGACAGAATAGTAATTTTCATTATATTAATCTTTTCTCTAACTTCCTATACTACCTTTTGAACTCTTAACCCGCAACTCGCAACTCGAATTATTATTAAAACGACTGCTTACAATAAGAAAGAATTTTCTAAAGCCTCTATTGCTGCTTTTATTGGTACGGCGGTGGATTACTTCATTTTTATTGTATTAAAAGATTTATTAGGCGTATGGTATGTTTACGCAAATATCGTAGGGGCTACTTTTGGCGCCATCACCAATTTTTTATTAGGACGCTATTGGGCATTCGAATCAAAAGCAGATAAAATTACGCACCAAGCATTTCGATATGCGCTTGTTTCCACAGGAAGTTTAATTTTAAATACAACTGGACTATATTTATTGACAGAATTTACCCCTTTGAACGCTATTACTGCAAAAGTGATAATTGGCATCTTAGTAGCCGTTACTTATAATTATTTGATGCAGAAATATTTTGTGTTCAAGAAATAGACCTAATAAATTGATTTTCAGACTAATCAAAAAATAATATTTAATTCATGTTTAAACATCGAAAAGAGAACACACTTTTTTCCAAAAAAACCTTCCAAACTTTGAGTACAACGGTCTTTCCTCCGACTTAATAGAGTAAATAACTTCCCCGCTCAGCAAAATTCAAAGGCTTAAGATTTAAAATGATATAAGGAGTATCTCTTGGAGATACTAGGTAACACTTTTGCCTTTTTTGTAGCGAAATAAAAAAAAGAAAAAAGCACAAGTTTTTAATTTATCCATCTTCTAAATTAGTAATCAATGCAAATTCAAACAGCCGTTATCAACGACCAGCAATTAATTAGTGCTTTACAGCAAGGTTGTCAAATCGCTTTTAAGCAATTGGTGGATGCCTATCAAGAACGAGTGATTAATACTTGTTTGGGATTTGTACCAAATATGCAAGATGCCGAGGATATTTGTCAAGAAGCCTTTATTGAAATCTACCGATCTATTTATAAATTTAGAGGAGATGCTAAATTATCTACTTGGATTTATAGAGTCGCAGTGACGAAATCTTTAGACCATTTAAAAGCAAAAAAGCGAAAGAAACGAATTTCATTTTTACAGTCTTTAGTGGGAGAAGATAATAAACCGATTGATGTGAAGGATGAATTTAATCATCCTGGGGTGACTTTAGAAAATAAAGAAAGAACAAAGGTTTTATTTGCTGCTATTAATCAATTGCCTGATAACCAAAGAGTTGCTTATACGTTGAATAAAATAGAAGGTATGCCCTATAAAGAAGTAGGAGCCGTGTTGAATTTGACGTTATCTTCTATTGAATCGTTACTATTTAGAGCTAAAAAGAATTTGCAAAAAAGCTTACGAGCTTATTACGAAAGAGAAATGCTTAACTAATAGTTGTCGGGTTGCGGGTTACGAGTTGCGTGTTGGACGTACAACTCGTAACCCGTAACCCGCAACCCGCAACAACAAAACATGGAAAAGAAAAAATTTACAATTGAAGAAGAAATTCAACTAACGCTCGACTGTATGGACAAAATTGAACGAGTCCCTATTAACCCTTGGTTACCCACTCGTTTGAAAGAAAAACTCAAAAAGAAGGATACTGAAAATTATCGAATCGGTGTTTTATCTGGTGCTTTTTTGTTTGGGTAATTTTATGATTAAAGTTCACTAGTACTTTAATGGAAAGGGCTATTGTTCCCTTGGTGCGTTCCACGCGTCATGCCGCAGGCATCTGCTAACATCATGCTATCACGCACATTAGTAGCTGCCTGCGGCATTGGCGAAAAATCTACAATTCCATCCACCTTATCATTCCATTCTTTTCGCTTATTCAGGTCCATTTTACAAAAAGAAGCTTCAAAATTTGTTTTATTACGACTTGTGTCGTATGTTTGTTTTGAATTACGACACAAGTCGTATTAAAGCATAAATCGAATGTCAAAAATTAATCACCAACCTTCCGAAGCAGAATTAGAAATTCTACAAATTTTGTGGGATGACCAACCATTAACGGTTAGGGAAATTCATGAAATCATTAGCCAAACCAAGAATGTCGGGTATACAACGGTACTCAAACAAATGCAACGAATGGAGGCAGAAAAGGGCTTATTGATCCGCTATAAAGAAGGCAAAGTCCATTATTATTCTGCGGCTATTCAGAAATCGGATGTGCAGACTTCTTCTTTGAATCGCTTTGTAAATGCGGTTTTTAATGGCTCGACTTCTGATTTAATTATGCATGCTTTGGGTAATCAAACTACTTCTAAAGAAGAATTGGAGGAATTAGAAAAGTGGCTGAAGGAACAGAAAGGGAAACTTTGAAATTTAGAATTTAGAATTTTCAATTTTCAAATAAAGCGTTGTAGTGGTTTACGCATGAAGTTCTAAATAGTATTTATTGTAACTTTGCGGTTTT
>JAFMDF010000405.1 GCA_017857395.1 Bacteroidota bacterium
TGCTCTACGTATACGCGCGCGCATTAATTTAAATTTTTCTCATACATAATGTCTATTAATCGAAGATTTATATTTTTAGTTTTCATGGGTTGTAAGTTGAGGTTATCCTTAGTTTTAGATATGCCAAATCTCTAAGACCTACCTGATGGAACACAAATGTACAACAGACGGTGACGGAGCGATGCTCCTTAAAAATCAGTATAAATTGTCCTGAAATTTACAGACGGTGGCAGGGCTAAAGCCCTTTTTTTACCGAAAATTGGACCATTTTGAAAAAAGAGCTATAGCCCTGACCCTGTCTGTAGAAAAAATGTTCCAAAATGATAATAAGGAGCATCGCTCCGACCCCATTTACACCTTTGGTAGATTTGTGTGCATCGCACAGAATCTCAAAGACTTGAACCTATCTGGAATAACTAATAATTATTTCAAGAGCTCATTTATGCGAATAGATTGTTTCATAAAATTAAGTAGAAACAAGCCTCTATACCTAAGTATAGAGGCTCATTTTATTTCAAAAAAGTCAGTATTATTTAATCAATAATTTCATCGTACCCATATTTCCTTTTTCATCTCTGAAATTTAAGAAATACATGCCACCAACTAACGCTTCTCTAGCAATGACTAAAGACTCGCCTTGAACATTTTGGTAAGCTTTCACCACTTGACCTGTAACATTCAATAAGCTTACTTGGTAAGTTGCATTCGTTGCATTCTTCCAAGTCACTAAAGTTTGGTTATTAAATGGATTTGGCGCTACACGGAATTGATTGGCTGTTACTAAATCAATAGTAGAAATAGTTAAATCAGTTCTAATATTATCCACGTAAAAAATTTCGCCAAGCCCTGCACTATTCATATCAGGGAAAACAACCACTTGATTATAAGCATTAGTTGCTGCAAAATCAGGATGCGCTGACATATCAAAAGTCAAAGTTTCCCAAGCACTAGCACCAGTAGTGTTGACAGTTACCTCTGCAATAATAGAAGGATTGCCATTTGCATCAGGTGCAGAGTTGGTATCTTCAATCTTTAATAAAACAGGAATTCCTGCTCTAGGAGACCAAATATCTAAATGTATTTCCGTATTACTAGATAAGTCTATAACTGTAGCTACAGGCATAGCGACTCCTGCCCAAGGTTGAGATCCATTCGTTTTTTCTAAGCTTAACACTTTTCCATCTCCATCTGGATTATCAATTCTTTCTGCATTCAATTCACCAAAACCAAATAACATATATTCTACATTGTCATCTTCAAAAGTCAATGGTAAATCTTGCGCAGCTGGTCCAGTAGGTTCCATTACACAAGTAGGCAATTCGGAAATAGTAACATTAAAATCAACACATGCACCATCTCCTTGTGCTTTTCCTTCAGATGCCCAAGCGTCGTCTGGGAAAGCTGGCCCTTGATTTAAGACAAAGAAAATATTAGTTAAATCTGCTAAAGCTATGCCGTAATAAGCTGTAGGGTCAATCGTTACAGAGAATTGGTCTTCACCATTATTTTTAGCGGTAACTGCTCCTTCGCCATTCCATTCAACTACAGAAGACCAATCATTCGCTCCAGAGTGGAAGCCGATTTCTGACATACCAGCTAAACTTCCAGGTGCTTCCATACAATTATCAGCTAGATTAAAGTTAATTGTTACTGTGCCATCTTCGCCTAAACAAGAACCAGCAGCTAATAAGGCAGGGCTAGAAAGTTTATCACTACCACCTATATCTGCACAGTTTCTTAATTCAGAAGCCACTAACATAATGTCAGCACAAGCACCTAAGCCACCATCACCATTTGTCTTACCTTCAGAAGCCCAAGGCTCATCTGGTACAGTTGGGCCTTGGTTAAATACTAGCATGATATTTTCTAATTCATCAATAGACCCTAAACCATAATAAGCAACTGGGTCAATCGTTAATTCAAAAACATCACTACCATTATTTACGGCAGTTACTGCTCCTTCCGCATCCCATTCTACGACACTTGACCAGTTATTAGCACCAGAGTGGAAACCAATTTCAGACATACCTGATAAATCACCAGGCGCTGTCTCACAATTATATTGTAAATCAAATCGAATGGTAATCGTCCCATCGTCATTCATACAAGAATTTTCGATATTTAGGGTAGTCATCCCAATTGGGTCTGGGTCTGGCTCATCCATACAAATATCACAGGAGTTGAAGCAAGTTTGTGCAACTGCTGCATCCATGTCTCCTACAATTAGTGTTCTATTGCCACTAGCAGCAGCACATTCGCCGTCGATATTACCTTCCCAGCCATCAGGACCATTTTTGTACTTAAATTCAATCGTATCACTTGGCATGACACCAATAGTAGCCGACCAAATACCATTTCCAACATCTGTTAATAAAACATCTGTCCATTCTGTAAAAGAACCAGCAACTCGAACACCTGCTGCATCAACATTCTCTTGAGACATATCAACAGTGAAAGTCACGCCAACTAAACCACAACCGACACAACCACTAAAACAAACCGTCGGAAGCGCTACATCTACATTATTCACCTTTACTTCTCTATTCGCTAGGAAACCAAATGCGCAACCAGCGGCTACTTCTTCCCAACCATCAGGCCCATTTTTGAACTTATATTCATAAGCCATTCTCGGTGCGACTTGAACAGTTGCTGACCAAGTACCATCTCCATTATCCGTCATTGGCATATCCGTAAATTCATTGAAAGAACCCGCTAAGAAAACGCCTTCCGCGGCAACTTCTACCTCTGACATATCTACCGTGAACGTAACCATTGGTTGCGTACAACTCATGCAAGAGTTAAAGCAAACTTCGGGTACCGTAACATCAGCTTCTGCGACAGTAACACTTCTATTACCTGTGCCACAATCACCACTAAAATCACCTTCCCAGCCATCAGGACCATTCTTAAATTTATATTCAACTACTGAATTTTTGTCAACTGGCCCAGAACCAGACCAAGTACCGTCCCCATTATCCGTTAATTTTGTATCCGTCCAGCCATTAAAAGAACCAGCTACAAAGACGCCTTCTGACGCTACTTCTTCCTGATTCATATCAACGGTAAGCGTTAAAACTATTTCGTTACAACCTACACAAGAATTAAAGCAAACTACGTTTGCAATGCCACCACCGCCTGGGATAACTCCAGTTCTATTTCCATCACTATTCGTACAAGAACCAGCAATGCCATCTTCCCAGCCATCAGGGCCATTTTTGAATTTGTATTGAATAGTGCTTCCAACTGCTACATTTAAAGTAGCAGACCATATTCCGTTGGTATCTTGTGTCATCGGACCATCCGTCCAACCATTAAACGAGCCAGCTATGAGCATCCCTTCTGGAGCAACTGAATCTAAGGAGGCAGGATCTACTCTAAGGGTAACATCTGTAAAGCAAGAAAAACAAGAATTAAAACAAACGGTAGGTAAGGTCTCATCTGCACCTCCAACGGTATGACCTCTATCTCCTAAAGAACCTTCTACTGTACAAGACCTAACTTCGTTCGCTTCCCAGCCACCTGTACCATTCTTAAATTTATAAGCTAACATATCGCCTTGTCCGAATCTTCCAGTATAAGACCAAGTATTATCGCCATTATCCGTCATCGCTTGATCAGTCCATCCGTTGAAAGTACCCGCAATAAACATTCCTTCCATAGATACAGAATCTTCTAAACTCATATCTACGGTAAAGGTGACATTAAAGCTATCTACTTCTGTTGGACAAACCGTACAAGTATTCCAAAGGAAACAAACTTCCGTATCGTTTCTTACTTCAATTAAACGATTAGTGAAGTCACCAGTCGTTAAAGTACAATCTTCTCCTCCAGCAAATTCTTCTTGAGCAGCCCAATTATCAAGGGTAAATTTATACTCATAAGCTCCATATTCTAATGGAATTATTCCAGACCAAATTCCGTCGCCATCTTCATCTGCTAATACATTGGCATCACCAGCCCACCCATTTAAGGAGCCACTTACAAAAACCTGAGTAAAATCAGCTTCGTAAGGGTTCATGTCTACGGAGAAAGAAACATTAGCAATAGGAACAGGTACTGTTGGGTCGCTACATTCAGCAGTTGTACAACTATTCCAAACGAAACAAGCTGTTGTATCTCCAGTAACTTCGATTAAACGATTCGTAAAATCGCCAGTCGTTAACGTACAATCTTCACCTCCGGCAAATTCTTCCTGTGTAGCCCAATTATCTAAAGTAAATTTGTATTCGTGTGAGCTATTATCTAAAGGAATGATACCTGCCCAAACACCATCTCCGTCTGTATCATATAAAAGATTGGCATCACCAGCCCACCCATTAAAAGAACCACTTACAAATACTTGAGTGAATTCACCTTCGTACCCATTCATGTCGACAGAGAAAGTAACATTAGAAGTACTAGCTCCGGGATCATTTCCCTCACAGTCTGTGCAAGCATTCCAAGTGAAACAAATTTGGGTATCACCAGCAACGGTAATAGCACGGTTGGTAAATTCATTATTATCTCCTGATGTTTTGGTACAAGCAGCACCAGCTTCAAATTGTTCTTGAACTGCCCAATTGTCTAAAGTAAATTTGAACTCATAATCCCCATCGTCTAACGGAATAACGCCAGTCCAGATGCCATCTGCATCTTCATCTGCTAATGCATTGGCATCACCAGCCCAGCCATTTAAGGAGCCACTTACATATACTTGTGTAAATGTGGAGTCATACCCATTCATGTTCACCGCAAAGGCTACATCGGCTGCCGACACAGAAAATGCCGAGAACAAGAAAAGTAAAACAAAGTAAAAGTTTTTCATTCTGTTGAATTTTAATTTAAAAAGTTTTAGTGAAGTAATTAGTTGTTAGTTACCAGTTATCTGCTAAATGGTTTTGCTAATTTTTTTTCACAATGTTGTAAATGCAGTTACTTAATGAATTAGAATTTTAATATTTCTATGTTGGATATTTTAAAAGTCAGATAATATAGAGCGTCAGATTAAAAATTGATATTAAGAGAATGATTAATGTTTCGTCTAGCTAGTCAAATTCGTTGCCTTACATCTGTTGCCAATTGTATATATTGGTTGGCAACAGATGTAAGGCAGCTGATATTATTACTTTTTAACTGACTTATACTAGTATACATTTTAGAAGTCAGATGGTTAAAGGGTCAAATTTTGATAATCAAAAGTTTATATGTGTTTAGTCTGACTTCTGACTTCTATTTCTTACTACTGGACATTGGATACTTGTTGCTAGATTCTTGATGAGCAAAAATAATGACCCAATATCGGAACAGCCTAAAAATCAACTATTTAGATAGCTATGAATTTGGTATTTGATTTATCTAATATCAAAAATCCAGTATCTAGAATCAAAATGTCCAGTAGTAAGCTTCTATTTTATTATTATCAAATATTTTACTGACCCTCTATTTAGATAGCCTAAATTTCAAAATTTAAAGTCCCAATATTTTTCTTTTGTTTATATTTTTCAAAATCAAAACTGTATAACTTGGCGGGGCGATGGGCGACATTGTCCTGAAACTCTTTTAAATCAATCAGTAAGCCTAAAGCCATTAATTTTCTTCTAAAATTCCTTCGATCTAATTCAATATCTAAGACTGTTTCATAAAAATTTTGCAATTGAATTAGAGAGAATTTTTTAGGTAACATCGAAAACCCAATTGGAACTTCTCTAACAGTACGTTGTAGTCGTGCATATGCATCTTTCACAATCTCTAAATGGTCGAATGCTAAATCGTCAATAGTGGCTAATGTTTTCCATTCTAATTGTTTATTCTCTGCATCAACTATTTGATTTTCATAATCCTCAATATTGATGAGGGAATAATAGGCTAGAGTAATCACTCTGCCTAATGGATGCCTAAATGGATTACTGTAAACATTTACTTGTTCTAGATATAAATCAGTTAATAAAGTTCTATTTTCTAGAATCCTTTTAGCCGCTTCATCTGTTGTTTCTTGTTTTTGTAATAAATCTCCAATCAAAGATTTTTTTCCTTCATAAGGAGGCATATTACAATCCATAAGCAAAACCTTTAGTGCTGCTTCATCATAACCAAAAATTACACAGTCCACTGAAATGGAAAACTTTGTTTCTTCGTGTAAGTGACTGAGCCATGTATTAATGTTTTCTGTATTGTTTATCGCCATCTGTTCTTGTTCACCTTTGCTTTGCGTCAATTTAACACAAAGTAATTTTATGCGAAACTAGTAAAAAAAAAGTATATTAAAAATTTTTACTATGATTTTTTTATTAAATTATTGTAAAAATAAATAAGTAGATAAAAATAAGTTTAGGGAAGTATTGACCGTCAATTATTTAGTTGGAGAAGTGAAAGAGGAAATAATCATTGGAATGGAAAAAAGAAAGAGCAGGTAGTGTGATAAATGAAATTAAAACCAGCCTAAAATAATTTTTTTTTTGCAGCAAAAAATAGAGTATTAAACCGGTGCAGCAGTTCCATTCACATCACGAACTTTGATAGCCGTAAGTAGAATTGTTATTTCTAGGTTGCTGTAGTAAAAAGATTTATTAGAAAACTAAAATGGTCTTATTGATGAAACTTTCTACTAAAAAACGCCTTTACTGTACTTGTTTTAATTCTTCCTGTGGTGTCACTTAATAATCTTCAATCGCATCAAAAAAGCCATCGTTATCATTATCTCTTAGAATGGTAATTGTGGCTGATTCTGGATCACATAGATTTTCTGCATCACAGACTAAAACAGTAACCTCATAGACGTTGTCCGTATTACCATCCTGTGGATTTTCGTAGTCAGGAGGTGTAATAAATCGAATTTGACGGGTGATGGAATCAATAGATTGATACACAAATCTGAAGCGGAATGAAATAATAGTTAAGTTTAATTGATTTCCAGTTTTAATGAAAGGAGACACTATTGGTTGAAAGAAAAATAATATATGTTCCTAACTTCAAATTATTATTGTTTTAGATTAAAAAAATCGAATATTATTCACTCTATCTCCATCTGCCTGGAACAAATACTCTATCATGATTTCTCCACTTCCTTTGGTGAATTGATTTAAAGCAGTCGTCGCATAATCAATACCAATTGCTAATCGAATTTTTTTAGTCAAGGGAAATTGTACAAAAGCATCAATGGATTCGTCTAAACGGTAACTAGCGCCAATCCAAAATTTATCCATAAATAAGATACTTAAATTGATGTCTGCTTCTATTGGTGCATTTTTGATATAACTAATCAATAAAGAAGGCCTAATTTTAATCGTATTACTAACCGAAAAAATCAAACCACCCATTAAATAATTAGGGCGAAACTGGCCATAGTTTCCAATACCGCTTAAAGCATCACTGGTAATAGCGTTTCGTATTAAACTCGGCATCGAAGCGCCTACATAAAAATTTTCACTAGTGGTTTACGCATGAAGTTCTAAATAGTATTTATTGTAACTTTGCG
>JAFMDF010000406.1 GCA_017857395.1 Bacteroidota bacterium
ACTCAACAATATAACCATAAAACAATATAGCCATTTGGGGATATAACTTGAGCTGCTCAATCTTTTGAAAATGTTCAAATCTTAACCTGTTAAAGTATATTATTTGGCTGACGCTCTATACATACTTCCCGCTATTTTGTCAATTCACCTCAATTCCTTCCACGTGTAAACTGTATTCTGTTAAAAAATCTGCTTTAGACATTCGGATGCCTTGCGGCGCATAATCGCCCATATATTTTTGTCCTTCTAAAGGGGTAAAATCTGTCATCCCTTTTTTAATGGGTGGCACGGCATCAATTTGTGCTTCAAAATTGGGATTAGCAAGCATGTGGCGGAATAAGATAAGTCCTTTTTTCCAAGGCATATTCCACGCTAAAAAATTATACCCTAATTCTTTGGCTCGTTTTTCTATGGCGCCATCCTCATTCGCTAAAACGATATTTACATAGCCTTGCTCATCTAAAATAGCATCTTCATCCTTGAGGGCATTAAAGTTATAAGTCGCCGCGTTGCCTAAATTGAAAGACCAATAACGTACTTCCGTTTTATTGATATTTTCTGGGCCAGTTGTATAAGAAGGTGATTTGAATTTAAATATATAAACCTCCTCTTCCTGTTTGGTAATAGCCGTTAATAGGTACCGATTATCGTTATTTTCGATATAGCCTTTTGTATCAATTGCATGAAAAGGCAAGGAATAATACCTTTTATTAGTTGTCGGCCCATCTAATTGGACGGTATTTTCTGCTTCATAAAGTAGGCCTAGTCGTTCCACCATCCCTGGCAGACTGACTTTTCTAACTATAGATCTCAGATTTAAACCTATTGGTAGATTAACTGGATTTAAGGAAATATTTTCTACCGCATCTTCCATTGTAAATGCCTGAACAGTTGGAAATTCAACGCCTCCAAAATCATCAATATTATAATCATACAATCGAATGACGATTAATAGCACTTTTACATCATCTCTAAAAGGCAATATATTAGACAGCTTTTTATCCTTGTGTTTAGAAGGGACAATATGAACCGTAAATTTTTCACCTGTTTCTACACTATCCTTATTCACTAAAAAGGGATTGGGTTTCCCAGAATCAGTCTGAATTTGATAATCGACTAAAGAGCCTTGCGTCGCATTATCTCCCACACTATAGACATTAAAACTAAAATATCGAGTATTCGGAAAAGTCCCACTTATTTTAAACCCCATGTCATTATTCGTACGAGGAATGGTATAGGAAAAATAATTGGCATATTGGTCTGGTAAAATACCGACAGTCGTATCCCTACCAATATGCGATGTCCATACGGTATTATCAGGTTCTATACTACCAGAATTCAAATAACGCGCTGTGAAAAACCAAGCGATTGCTAAGAAGAGACCTAAGCCTACTAGGATATAAAGGAGTTTTTTCATTTTGTTTTGTTTTTAAAAATTCAAGAGATTATGTGACAAAAATGCGCTATCAATTCATATAACGCCTTATACAATCACACAATCCTCTAAACCACCGCTTTATAAGCCTTAGCATCAATCATCATCTTTGAAATAATCTCACATAAAATCTCTGAAGTACCGCCACCAATCGTTCCCAGTTGGCTATCTCTTAATAAACGAGCCATTGGGTAACTTTCCATATAACCATAGCCTCCAAACATCCGCATACATTCGTAACATACTTTATCGCTCAATTGGGTCCCAACTAATTTTGCCATAGCTGCCTCTTTGATAATATAGTCTCCTTTATCAAATCGCTGGTAAAGCGTATACACAAAAACTCGATTCATCATCACCTCGCTGGATAATTGGGCAATTCGATGTCGCAAGACTTGGAATTTATTAATAGACCGACCAAAAGTTTTTCGTTCTGCCGTATATTTCAAGGCTAAATCAATGGCTAATCGTGCTTGGGAGACGCCCATTAATGCCATGCCTAATCGTTCGGAAGCGAAATGTTGCATAATATAAAAAAAGCCTTGATTCTCTTGTCCTAACAAATTTTCTACTGGAATTCTTACGTCGTCAAAAGCAATTTCTCCAGTATCCGATGCATGCCAGCCTAGTTTTTCTAATTTAGTCGCACTAACGCCAGGAGTATCTCGGTCAATAATGACCATACTCATACCCTTTGCCCCTTTTCCGCCTGTTCGGACAGCGGCTATAATATAATCACTCAAAACACCATTGGAAATAAACGTTTTAGAACCATTGATGATAAAATGGTCGCCATCTCTTACAGCAGTTGTTCGGAGGGTCGCCACATCAGAACCACCACCAGGTTCTGTAATTGCCAAACAACCAATCAATTCTCCTTTGATACCAGCCGTTAAATATTTTTCTTTTTGGGCGTCGTTTCCTTCCCCATTAATATGAGCGAGTGCTAAACCTGAATGCGCACCAATCGAAGTAAAAAAACCACCTGAATTCATTCGGGTCATTTCTTCGGTATAGACGACGGAGAACATGGCATCTAAATCCAATCCACCGTATTTCTCAGGATAAGGAATACCTAAAAAGCCCATTTCCCCAAATCGTTTATAAATGTGGCGAGGCGTTTCTCTGTCCTTTTCCCATTGATCAATATTGGGTTTGACTTCTTTTTCTAAAAAATCTCTTAAGCTTTGGCGAAAAAGTTCATGTTCTTCGGTAAAGAAATAAGCTTGCATATTTTGAGTTAAATGGTTCCTAAAAAATTAAGAAAGATTTGGTAGGCACTTCAAAAGGCGAACCTAAGGTTTCATAAAAATTGGCGCCGTAAAATTGTTTAAAAGCTGTCAAGCCTTTTTCCGTCATGTGAGGTATAACCAAACTCCAAATCACCTTCTCGGCATCTGCTATTGTTTTATCGCCTCTTGTAATTTGTTGAGATAGCCAGTAAAATCCTAACATCCATACGGTAAAGGCCAGATTTTTATAAGTGCCTGGTAATTGCTCCTTTTTCATATTGCCCGCTTGAATGCCAAAAGCAATAATATCTTCAAAGTCACCAATTGACTGTTCGACCATTACTCTAAATTGCGCTTTGACTACAGGATGGTTTGTAACATGTGTATCCAAAAAGATAAAGGAATATTCCTGCTGAAAAGTATAATACATTTGAGTCAGATTGCGAAAATTCTTAAAAGACATCGCCTCTTTTGTTTTCAACTTTTCTTCTCTTATTTTTTGCCACATCTCTTTGACAATAGCAGCCAATAATAACTCCTTCTCTTTGAAATGATACGCTAAATTACCTCTACTAATGCCCATTCTTTGAGCTAGTTCCTTTAAGTTAACTGCTCCATATCCTTTTTCATTAAAGGCTTTAGTGGCAGTCTGTATAATCTTTTCTTTGGTCGTCATTATTGGTAATTTTGGTGTGAAGGTAAGAAATATAATTTAATTTTAGTCTTTATAGACTAATTTTTAGTCTTCAGAAGCTATTTTTCTTCTAAAGCCACTAAATTTCCACTATTTCCTTTTGCGTCAGGTATTTTTACTGCTTTCACGCCAACTGTAAATTTGATTTATTTCAGGTACAAATGCTCTGGTAACTCAACGAAATACAAATAGGGTTTTAAGGAGAGGAGACAATACTAGATGCTAAAAAATCTAGTATTGTCTCCTCTCCCTAAAACCCTATTGACGAATCTTGCCATAAATAGGCAAGAAATAATTTCTAAGCAATTAATGGCTGGTTTTAAAATAAAATATTACCATCAGTAAGCTTAAAATTTGAGTTTAAAGTTTCTATTCTAATCGCAACATTTTTCGATTCTGAGACCCAAATTTAGTGTCTAATTGATAAAAAATTAGTCCTCTTGCGAAATCCTTTTCATCAAATTTTAAGCTATTAAAACCTGCATTTTTCTCTTCTTTAATAGTTTTTAATACTCTACCTGATTCATCTCGAAACACTAATTCTATTTCGCTATCTTCTGGTAGATAAAAACCAATAGTTGTTTCTGACTTGAAAGGATTCGGTTCATTCTGATATAATTCAAAAGGTTTTTGCTCATAGAATGGATTAAATTTCAATTCAATGTCCATAATATTGCCCTCTAAATCATACGCCTCAACTGAAGTAGGTTGCTGGGTTAATGTTAATAATTCGCTTAATAAACCATCCTTTTGTGCTTTGAAAGTAACTTGGAAAAGTGATGCTGTTACAGGTACTTCTTCTTTTAAAGGAGCTGTTCGATTCCAACTAGTGCTAAATAAACCTTTATTAAGTTGGGTCAACCCAAAGTTATTGTTGCCTCCGAATTGACTTTTCACTTTTTCTATAGACAAAGCATCGGATTGCAAGGATAATTGATACCCTTGGAGCGTGTTAAAATTTTCGGTAACAAAAGTGGCCGTATAAGTATCGCCTGTTTTTAATTGAGTGTCGTCAAGCGTTAAAGTAAGCACTTTATCGCTGTTTTTAGCTTCCGTTGAAATAATTGAGTTAGGAATAGCAGAGTCATCAACATCACCAATTTTTATGGCAGTAAAATTAACAAATTCACCTTCTGCTAATTGAGAAATTGTAGCGAACTCTGCAGCTGTACCTTTAAGTGGGTCCTCTTTATCGAATGAATAAGTGACGTCTACAAAACGCCAGCTAGTATTATTCTTAAAATGAGTGGTATTGCCTAAAATGAGTTGTCTAATTTCCGCCATATCAGCTACGGAAATCGTACCAGACTTATTTACGTCAGCGGCAATCCATTGTTCTGGTTGATTAAAAGGCTGATTATTCAAGATATGCTGCCTAATCTTGATGATATCCAATGTATTTAATCCGTTTAAAGGAAAGGTGTTTTTTTCTGGAATTATTTTAGAACTGCTATTTTCGAGCACTTCCAGCTTGTATTTTCCAGCTTCATCAGTAGTCGAAGTTAGTACACCATTGGAAATATTGACTAAATCGACTTCAAAACCAGACCAAGTTTTAATAATACCAGTTACTACTTTTTCATTGCCATAATTTTTTCTATAGGCATCTTTTAAAGTTAAAGCACAAGCGAAGAAATTATTAAAGTCTCCCCCAGCCATACCTTTGTCAAAAGATTGTGGGTCTTTATTATTCTCAAACAAGCGAACACTTTTCTCCTCTTCAACAGTAGGTATGGTAAAAGTGAATAATAATTTTTCTTCGTCTTTTTTAAGTGAAATCATCGACCCATTGGAGGCAATACCATGAAAGTCACAGCCTTTACATGCTTCGGGTGCATATATCTGAGAATTGTCGAGCCATGGTCCTCCCTCTATCGTTTCGACGAGTAGTCGTTGATTTTCAATTTCTGCTGGTAAGACAATGGAAATCTGACTTCCGCCGCCTACAAAGAATCTTTGAAAATCAGTATCTGCCTTTACATAAACCTCATATTGGTTGTTGGATGAGCTATATTTTAAGGTAAAATCTGCATTTTGTGCATAGCTATAGAAAAAGCCAAACGCTAGATAAAGTAAGAGTTGAAATTTCTTATTCATGACATGTATTTATTTAGTAGTTTTTAAAAAATTCCGATTAACAAAATAGAATTAGTTTTCTAGTTTGCTGAAGCAAAAAGATTTATTATAAAATCAAAATGGCCTTATTGATGATACTTTCTACTAAAAATGCCTTTACTGTAATTTTTAAATAAAGAAGGGAAAAAATGCAAGAATATTTTTCTGCCAATTTAAATAAAAAAAACCACCTATATCCTTAGCATTTCAAATATTTGTGACATAGTAAATTTTTGCTCCTTTTAAAGAAGATAAAGTAGCATAAGAGACCGTCCATTTTTTATTAATAATCTTCTTATCATTGCCTATCTTAGCATTTTTACTAATCGTTAAAATATGAAACAATACTACTTTGTATTTTTATTCCTAGGTTTTTTGAGCTGCCAATCTACTATCGAAGAAACAGCCAAACAAAAATCGCCCAATATTTTATTAATCATTGCGGATGACCACGGATATGCGGATATGAGTATCAGCGAATTGGCGGCAGATGTGCAGACGCCTAATCTCGACAAATTAGCCAAAAGCGGTACTCGGTTTACCAATGCTTTTGCGAGTAGCCCGATATGTAGTCCTTCTAGAGTTGGTTTAATGACGGGAACGTATCACCAAAGGCAACAAGTTTTTTGGTATGGAGGCAACGGTTTATCCAACCCAGAAATTCCGACTATTGCTGAATTATTATTGGAAAAAGGCTATTCAACGGGCATGATTGGTAAATTTCATTTTGGTAGTAAAGATGCGAATACCCAACATCGAAGTTTTCCATTAAATCATGGTTTCCAAGAATTATTTGGGTTTAATGGTGGTCGAAAACATTATCTAATTCATGATAGTGAAAAAGAGGCGGCTTTTAGAAAATTAATGGAAAATGCACCACAGCCGAAGCAAAGCTTTAAAATGGAAAGCTTTTTCCGCCAAGCTAAACGAGAAAGAGCAGAAGGATTCGCCACAGAAATATTAAGCGAGGAAGCCATTCAATTTATTAAAAATAAACAAACCACTGACCAGCCTTATTTTTTGACCCTTTCTTTTAATGCCGTCCATAATTTTACCCACCAATTACCACAGGAATATTTAGACCAACACCAGTTGAAAGGTATGGAAGATTGGAATCCTGAAAAAGAAACGTATTATGAATGGTATGAAAGGGGTAGAAAACCGAATAACCCAGAAGGCAGAGCGCATTATTTAGGGCAATTATATTACTTAGACAAAGAAATTGGACGAGTGGTGGATTATTTGACAGCGACCCAGCAATTAGAAAATACCATTATTATTTACGTTGGAGATAATGGTGGGTCGACTCAGATATATGCAGATAATGGTCAATTTGCAGGCGGCAAATACACCATGTACGATGGTGGTTTACGCATCCCGATGTTAGTTTCTTGGAAAGGACAATATCAAGAAAATGTGGTGTCCGAAAATATGGTAAGTGCGATGGATATTTTTCCTACTTTGATGGATGCTACAGAAACGAACAACCCAGCAACTTTGGATGGGATTAGTTTACATCCTTTATTAAAAGGAGAGAATCCAAGTATTGCACATGAAACGCTTTTTTGGTTTGGTGGGGAACAGGCAGCCGTTCGGTCTGGTAAATGGAAATATCGTTGGGCGAATGATGCGGATGATAGTTTTGCTAAGCGTTCTACTAAATATGAAGGCGTTGCTTTGGAATTGGGCACTTTTTTACATGATACACAACTAGATATTGGAGAAAAAGTAAACTTGAAAGATACCGAGCAAGCAGTTTTTGAGGATTTACAAAACCAATTAGCTATTTGGAAAAAGGAAGTAATTGGAGATATAGCGAATTAAATGACTTTAAATTCGTAGAATCAATCTAATTCGGATAATGTCGATTTAACTGGTAGCAGAATTACTTAAATTTGTATAAATCCAAATACGATGGATCAATTAAAAAAAGCAG
>JAFMDF010000076.1 GCA_017857395.1 Bacteroidota bacterium
AGGTTGGAAAATCCATGAACAACTTAATCCAATAATACCAACCTTCACTAGGAACATATTCTGATATTATTTTAAGACTCGAACAGCAAATTATAATCCTAGGGACTTGAACAATCCCGCACAACATCCAAAAAAGAAAATAGCGATTTAAAATCAACATTTTCTACATTGACATCGAAGGTTGGAAAATCCATGAACAACTTAATCCAATAATACCAACCTTCACTAGGAACTTTATATCCTAACACAAACACATTATTTTTAGAACAAACACCGTTTTTTATAATCCTATGAACGAAATGCTCGGCCTAAGTGCCGAGCTTCTTTACACACAAATTAGAACTCCGTACAAATAAACACTCCCTTTTAGTTTAAGACAACAAATACAAAAGTTTAGAACAAACACATCCAGCCCATGAACCAGTCCTCCAGACTGGTTTTCTTTTTTTTTAGGAAATAATACGCGTAAATTTATTAGCAGGGGTACAACTCACAGAGTTGTGTTACTTAATGACTTTCCACGCACCAATAGCCAACAAAGCACCAATAGTAGGCCCTAAAACATAAGCCCATAAATGCGTTAAATTTCCAGCAAAAATAGCAGGGGCAATAGACCGTGCAGGATTCATAGAAGCGCCACAAATAGGGCCTGCAAAAGCAGCCTCTAATAAAACAGTTAAACCAATAGCCAAACCTGCCATCATGCCCGTTTCTTTAGAACCCGTCGCCACATTAATAATGACAAACATTAAAAAAAAAGTAAGAATAATTTCTAGCACAAAGGATTGTAAAATAGTGCCATAAGGTAAGGTTTCGCCCATCGTATTGGCGGTAGGAAATAGAAAATAAAGCGTGGCACTTGCTAAAATAGCGCCTACTAATTGAAATAAAATATAGGGAAGTATTTCTCTAGATTCAAATGCTCCTGCACTCCAAAAAGCAATGGTCACCGCAGGATTAATATGCGCCCCAGAAATCTCACCAATGGCGTAAATCATAGCGATTACGATACAACCAAAAGTTAAAGCAATGCCTAAATGACCGACTGCGCCACCAGAAACATCATTAATCATAATGGCGCCCGTACCACAAAAAACAAGTGCATAAGTACCGATTAATTCGGCGATATATTTTTTCATTACAGATGATATTAAAATTTGGAAACGATGAATGATAAATGAGGAACGATAAACTCGTAAGTCATTGATTATCAGAGATTAATTTTTAGAAATTTAACTACTTTTTTACGTTTCCTAAATCCGTGGGGGAAATAAAATCCGTAGGAAAAACTCATCAAGCATAGCGCTACAGAAATCTGTTATCATGATTTAACCTGACTCAGCACATACAACATCTCTCGACCAATCTGCCGACAACGTTCGGTATATTTTGCACTTTCTAGAGGCGTATCATCAAAAGCTTTAGGGTCTTCAAAAGGTAAAGCTATTCTGAAATCCGCACCAGCCACAATTGGACAACCTTTATCCGCAGAAGTACACACCATAATTGCCCCAAAATCTTGACTTGGATTAGGGACACTATCATATTTTGTGGAAAAAGCTTTATAAGGCTGGGCTTCTTTTAACCAATTGACCTCATAAATTGGATTAGTAGGTGTAATGTGTTCTTTGCTGGTAATTTCAAAACCTATTCGCTGTAAAGCGGCAACGGCTCGGTGGTTAAAAGCAGTGGCTTCTGTTCCTCCTGAAAACGTATCAATCTTTGGTAAACCATAATAAGTAGCTCCAACAGCTAACCAAATTTGACCTAAATGACTTCTTCGAGAATTATGAGTACAAATGACAATTACTTTAGGACTTATCTCCTGCTGATTTTTTTGCACAAAATAGTCGCTCAATTGCTGTAATTGTTGTTTTCTTTCAACTGGAATCAAGTCAAATTCCTTTGCTAATTCCGCGCAAGTGTTTGCTATTTTTTCTAATAAAGTGCTATTAAGGATATTCATAAAATATATTTTTTTGCAAAGAACGGTAATTAATAAGTAAATCCAAAAATTGATTAATAGGAAGCTTACCAAATTGTGCCTGTAAGTAGGTTAAGTTAATGTAAATTCTATTTACACTTAAAAAAAACACTAAAACAGTTTTTAATTTTAAATTAATTCATTTTTTACTAATAAAATATCTAATCATTAAAAATTAAAATAAAATAATACTTACCATTACTTACGCATTTTTCAACAGTTTACAGCAACTTAATCTTCTTAATTTAGACTTAACATTCCCCGCCTCATCTTTTACATAAGTTTAAACTTGCCTTAAATATTAGCTTAGATTGGAAATAGATATTTGCAGTATAAATTAAAATACTGTTTTAATCTATTTACAATCAATTATGAAAAAAATTCTAACATTTTTACCCCTTCTTTTCTTAGGCTTGGCAATCCAAGCACAAAACGTTATCACGATTACGGATAATGATTTACAAGGAAATGCTACGCATAATTGGACAGCCAACAATGTCTACTTATTAGATGGCTTCGTTTTTTTAGAAGCTAGCGGTGTGTTGAACATCGAAGCAGGTACGGTCATTAAAGGAAAAGAAATTCCGTCCAATAGTGATAATGCTTCTGCTCTGATTATTACCAGAGATGCACAAATCAATGCTGTTGGAACAGCTCAACAACCCATTATATTTACTGCTGAAATTGATGATGTCAATGATGCTACTGACCTATTTGCGGATGATAGAGGCTTGTGGGGCGGCTTGATTATTTTAGGAAATGCCACTTTGGCCAATACTACGGCAGAAACCAGAGTAGAAGGTATTCCTGATGGAGAAGATAGAGCGATTTTTGGTGGAACGAATGATGAGGATAATTCTGGTACTTTAAAATATGTCTCTATCCGTCACGGTGGAGCGGAATTATCTCCCGGGAATGAGATTAATGGTTTAACACTAGGTGGTGTAGGAAGTGGAACATCCATTGAATATGTAGAGGTTATTGCCAATGAAGATGATGGTATAGAGTTCTTTGGTGGTACAGTGAGTGTAAAATACGCAACCGTATCTTTCGCAGGGGATGATTCTTTCGATTGGGATTTAGGTTGGAGAGGAAATGGGCAATATTGGTTCGCCTTAGTAGGGGATGATATTGGCGATAATGGTGGAGAATTAGATGGTGCTAAGCCAGACGATGGAGAACCTACTTCTAATCCAACGATTACTAATGCTACTTTTATAGGTGCGGGTTGTGGTACCACTTCTTCGAATGCAACGGCAGTACTATTTAGAGATGGTGGAGCTGGAAAATTCTACAATAGTATTTTCACTGGCTTCAATGATGGTATTGAAGTAGAAGACCGAGCAAGTGGCGTAGATAGTCGACAACGGATGGAAAATGGAGATTTAGTACTAGCGAATAATATATGGTTTGACTTCTGTAATGGCAATGAATTAAATGCAGGGGCTAACGGTTTAATCAGAAGCACAGATGATGCAGAAGATGCCAACGCTCAATTTTTAATTGACCATTTAACAACTAATAACAATAGCCTAGACAATCCTAATTTTAATAGTATTGCTAGAATTGAAGGTGGGAATTTAGACCCACGACCTGAATTTGGTGGGGCTGCTTATCAAAATTTAGCCGCTACCCCTGCTGATGCCTTTTTTCAAAATGCCAGCCATAAAGGAGCCTTTGGCTCTTCCTTATGGTTACACGATTGGACAGCACTTTCTGCCTATGGATTCTTACCTGAGCCAACCGAAGGCGTATGTACTGAAACTGTAATTATCACCGATGGAGATTTAGTAGGTGGTCAAACTTACAACTGGACGAGTGATAAATGCTACCAATTGGATGGATTTGTTTTCTTAGAAGCAGGTGGCGTTTTGAACATCGAAGCTGGAACCGTCATTAAAGGAAAAGAAATTCCTTCAACTAGTGATAATGCTTCTGCTTTAATCATTGCAAGAGACGCACAAATCAATGCTATTGGAACGGCACAACAACCCATTATTTTTACAGCGGAAATTGATGACTTAGAAGATGACTTTGATTTAGCGGTAACCGACCGAGGTTTGTGGGGTGGCTTAATCGTTTTAGGAAATGCGGTTTTAGCCAATACTACACCGGAAACAAGAGTGGAAGGAATTCCTGACGGAGAAGACCGAGCGATTTTTGGTGGAACAGATGATGCGGATAACTCTGGAATTTTACAATACATTTCTATTCGTCACGGTGGAGCGGAATTATCTCCTGGTAATGAAATCAATGGATTAACATTAGGTGGTGTAGGTAGTGGAACACTCATTGAAAATATCGAAGTGTTGGCCAATGACGACGACGGTATCGAATTCTTTGGTGGTACGGTTAACTTAAAATATGCTGCCGTCGCATTCTGTGGGGATGATGCTTTTGATTGGGATTTAGGCTGGAGAGGAAACGGTCAATTCTGGTTGGCTTTAACGGGAGATGATTTAGGTGATAATAGCGGAGAGTTAGATGGTGCAAAACCAGATGATGGAGAACCTACTTCTAATCCGACCATCTACAATGGTACCTTTATCGGTGCGGGCTGTGGTACTCCTGCTTCCAATGCAACTGGCTTATTGTTCAGAGATGGGTCTGCGGGTACATTGGCCAACAGTGTGATTACCGAGCAAAACTTTGGTATCGAAGTGGAAGATAGAGCAAGTGGTGTGGATAGTCGCCAAAGAATGGAAAATGGTGATTTGGTGATTTCCAATAATGTATGGGGTAACTTCTGTAATGGCAATGAATTAAACACGGGAGCTAATGGATTTTTAAGAGCTACGGACGATGCAGAAGATGCAACAGCTCAGTTCTTAATTGACCACTTAGTGGCGAACAAAAATATTATCCAAGACCCACAATTTGTAATTTCCAGAATTGAGGACGGGAGCTTTAATCCAGTTGGCGCAGATTTAACGACCACTAAAGCTAACCATATTGACAACTATCCTACGGATGCGTTCTTTACGCCAGTTTGTTTCTTAGGTGCTTTTGGTGAAAATGCGGTTTGGATTCAAAATTGGACTGCTTTAGCTACTTACGGTGTATTGAATCCTGATTTGGCTTTTGGCATACCTGCTGCAAGTACAAGTTGTGGAACGACATCGACGGAGGAAATCGAAATTTTTGACAAAGGTTATTCTTTAATTCAAAATACCCCAAATCCAACGACTAATACGACGCAGATTGGATTTACTTTATCTACTAAGAAAAATATCAATTTAACGATTTATGATTATACAGGAAAAGTAGTCTCTACTTTAATTGACAATGTAGCTTACCCTGTTGGATTAAATACCGTGGAACTAGATGTTTCCAATTTTGCCAATGGCGTGTACTTCTACACTTTAAGTAACGATGAAATTGTATTGACCAAGCAATTGGTTGTATTAAAATAGTGATTAGTGACGGGTGATTAGTGATTGGTTAAACAAACCGAATCACTAATCATCGAACTAATCACAAACATAAAACGCATCCTGCTAGATGCTTTAAATTACTGCTAAAAATGGTGGTTAATGACCAAATTACAAGTCACCAATCACCACAATTACTAATTATCTAATTATCATGAAAATCAAACAAATCATTTTTTCCTTAGCTATTTTGCTAACCAACATCAGCGTTTTTGCTCAGGATGGAACTATTCGAGGGACCATCAGTGACGAAAAAACAGGAGAACCGTTAATGTTCACCAACGTTATCGTTCCAAACACCTCTCCTGTTGTTGGGTCGCAAACGGATTTAGACGGCAACTACGAATTGAGTTTAGCGGAAGGAACTTATTCTTTAGAAGTTTCTTACGTAGGATATTCGACCAAAACAATTACAGAGATTTTAGTGAAAACTGGAGAAGTTACGGTCATTGATTTTCCAATGGCAGAAGAAGGCTTACAATTAGAAGAAGTCGTTGTAAAAGCGACGAGAATCGACCGTTCCGAAAATGCTTTATTGATGTTGCAGAAGAAATCTTATGCCATTCAAGATGGTATTTCTTCTCAGGAAATGAGCCGAATTGGGAGTAGTAACGCGGCAGAATCTGCGAAAAGAGTTTCTGGTGCATCTGTAATTGGAGGCAAGTATGTGAATATTAGAGGCTTGAGTGACCGATACATCAATACTCAGATGAACGGCTTGCAATTACCAAGTACCAATCCTTATAAAAATAGTACGCCATTAGATTTGATTCCAGCGAATTTATTGGATAATTTAGTGATTACAAAAACATTCACGCCTGACCAACCAGGGACAGTAACAGGGGGTAATGTCAATATGAAAACCAAGAGTTTTCCAGAGACTTTCACTTTGTCCTTCTCTGCTTCTACGACTTATAATACCGTTTCTTCTTTCAACGATAATTTCTTGACTTATCAAGGTGGTGGTACAGATTGGTTGGGCTTCGATGATGGCACTAGAGATTTGCCTGGGATTTTAACAGACCCTGCCAATAAAGAAATATTAACGTCAAGTTCCTACATTACTGCAAGGAGAGATAGTGAGGTAGCGGGTATAGTAGATGAGGCTTCCAAAGCATTGAATAATCAAAAAACAGCGACGACTACTAGTACGCCTTTAGACCAAAGCATTGCTTTTTCTGTGGGAAATCAAGTAAGAATTGGCAACAATCCATTTGGATTTTTAATAGGGGTGAATTACAAAAGAAATTATCGTTCAAAAGCTGGTTTGCAGATGCAAAATCTAGAATTACCTGGATTAGATGCACCACAATTAAATGAGAATTTTAATTTACTGGGTAGTAATGATACCGAAAATCCACAAGTTGGTGGATTGGTGAACTTAGCCTACAAATTTGGCGGGACAAATAAAGTAAGCTTCAATGCTTTTTATAATCACGATGCAGAAAAAGGGGCGACTTTCTTAGAAGGTCCTTATGGAGGGATTATTTCAGGACAGCATATTTTTCAGACTCGTTCTTTAACTTTCCAAGAAAGAGAATTATTGAGTATGCAATTAATGGGGGAACATGTGATGCCATCGTTAAGCAACCTAAAAATGGAATGGGCGGCTAGTAGTGTGAGTTTATCTCAGTCGGAGCCAGATTTACGATTTTTTGCCAATACGTATGACCCATTAGCGGCAGCGGACGGCAATCCTGCTTTCTTTATTACCCCAGCTGAATATTCTCTACCTTTCCACTATTTCCGAGATTTAGCGGATGAACAGAAAATGGCTAAAGTAGATTTTACCTTACCTATTACAGAGAATAAAGCCAACAAAATCAAATTCGGAGCAAGTTACTCTAATAAAGAAAGAACTTTTGAAGAAGAACGCTTTCAATACCAAACACGTTCTGGTAATGCGGAGACTTATACGGGAGATGCGGATGCGTTCTTTGCCGCAGAAAATACGGGGGTAATTGGAACGGATACAAGAGATAGAAACGTGATTGGTTTATTTGTAACCGATGAAAAGATTTTAGCGAATAATTATGCGGGTACAGAAAATATCTTGGCAGGTTATGCCATGACGACTTATGAATTTAATAAACTGCAGTTTATCGGTGGATTAAGAGTAGAAACGACAGATTTTACGGTAAATAGTGCCGACGAATCTAAGCAGCAGGGTAGAATTGACGAGGTAGATTTCTTGCCATCTGCGAATTTGATTTATTCTTTGACGGAAGATATGAAATTGAGAGGGTCTTTTTCTCAAACTTTGGCTCGACCAAATATGAGAGAAGTTGCCCCATTCTCTGCTTTTGATTTTATCGGTGGACCCATCTTTACGGGTAACCCAGAATTGCAGCGTTCTCTAATTCAGAATTTCGATTTAAGATGGGAAATGTTCCCTAAAGCAGGAGAAATCATTGCGGTAAGTGCTTATTACAAGAACTTTGACAATCCTATCATTTATGCTTTTATTCCTAGTTCACAGAATCCAGAAATTAAGCCAGTCAATGTAGATGAAGCGAGAATTTACGGAGTAGAATTAGAGTATAGAAAGAACTTAGGCTTTCTTTCCAATGCGCTAAGAGACTTCAAATTTGCGACGAATGTATCGTTCATTCACTCAGAAACACAGATTCCTGATGACCAATTAGAAGTCATCCGAACCAACTTTATTTCTGGTTTTGATAGCCAACGACCATTCCAAGACCAATCTCCATTCTTATTTAATGCATCTATTGTGTATAATAATTTGGAAAACGGTTTGGACGGAATTTTATCTTTCAACAACTTTGGCAACCGTTTAGCGGAGGCAAGTTTGTCAGGCTTAGATAACTACGAAAAATCTCGCCCACAATTAGACTTATCTATCCGCAAGCGATTTGCGGAAAAGTATAGCGTAAAATTGGGCGTCAATAATATTTTAAATACCGATTTCCAAAAAGTAATTGATTATAACGATACAGAATACGTGTTTGAAAGCTACCAAAGAGGCGTATCATTTAAGTTAGGATTTTCTTATGATATTCAATAATTAGCTTATAGCAGTAAGTTAATAAATCAGAAAGGTCGGTAGCTATGATGTTACCGACTTTTTTTTAGTATAGATTGTAATTAATATAACCATTGAAGGGGTAGCGCTTTAATTAGCCGTTGCCTATTTTTTATGCCAACATATCCCGATGTTCCATCGCCCATTTTAACAAGCCATTTTGTTCGCCTGTCAAGTTTAATTTTTTACCAATATTACTTCTATGATTGCCAACCGTCTTTGGACTAATAAACAGCATATCTGCTATTTCCACGGAAGTTTTTTTGCGAGCAATCAATTTTAGAATATTGATTTCATGGTCGGATAATTTATCTAAAATTGAATTAGTAGGTTGCTGTAAATTCAATAAAAAATGGGTTAAATTGGCGTTGACATAAGCCTTTCCAATATGCACCGACCGTATGCAAGTCAATATTTCTTGTTCGCTACTTTCTTTTAATAAATAACCTTTAATACCTGCTGCCATTGCATTCCTAAAAAAAGATTCGTCTTTAAAAAGCGTCAATAAAACAAAAGTGGTGGGACTATTTTCGGCGATTAAAGTTTTAGCGACTTCTAAACCAGATAAATAGGGCATTTCAATATCCAATACTGCAACATCAGGCTGAATAGCTCGGATTTTTGTTAGGGCATCCTGTCCATTTTCGGCACTGCCTACCCAGTTGATATCGGGTGTTTCTGTCAAAAGATTACTGACGCCTTTCCTTAAAATTGGGTGGTCATCGGCATTAAATACACTTATTCGCATGCTATTTTTATTTTAAATCAATCAAAATGATTTCGTCTCGACTCCCCGTAATCCGCTCTTCAAAAAAAGCATGTAATTGTTGCTTTCCTTTAAAGGTTTGGGTAGAATTCTTGGTAGTAATTTTAATGGATTTAATCATTCCTACCAAACTATCCAAACTATTTTGAACTCGCCAATGTCCCATCCTAAAATAAAATTCCTTCATAGAATTCTGAGCATCAGAAGCTAAGTTAATTTTTAAGCGATTCTCTTTTATTTGGTCTTCAAATCGGTAATACCGTTTGCCTTCTTTGAAAACAAATTCAATGTTGGCTTCGGCATCTGTTGTATTTTCAATTCTAATAATTTGAGAGGGGTCGCAAGAAAATAGGAGGAAGATGGATAATCCTGCTATTAGATAAGTTGTTATTTTTTGATAAATCATAGCTTTTATTTTTGAGGATGAATAAACACTTTTATTCAAATTGACGATGGTCTATTACCAGTTGGCTTAAACATAAACAGAGAATTGACAATAAATTAAGGATTAAGAATGTAGGAATTCTTTCACTAAGGCCTTTGCCGCGCTCCTTATAAATTATAAGATATCCCAACAAAAAAGCCCAGTTCATATACTTGTTTGACGGGCACATTATCGACTTCCGAAATAAAGGTATCTCCAATTTCATATCCCTGAGCCAAGCGGTCAACTTGTCCAGCCATCACGCCTGCACTAATAACGATTCGGCTACTTTTACCAATCATCAAAGCAGGGCCTGCTAAAAAAGACAAGGAGGTGATATTTCTATCTCCAGCTAATGGAAAACCGATACCAACAGAACCACCCAGAGACGTATTGCCATTACTTTGCTTGTAAAAATGTAAAAAAGAAGTAAGCAAGGGCTTTAAACCACCTATATCATCTGCTTTGATGGTTTCCTCCCGAACAAAATAATCTTGTGGCGTTTCATTAAATCCACCAAAACTCAATCCCAAAGAAGCATTGAGTTTAAAACCTCCCGAAATTGCGACTTCTATAGGAGCAATCGTTTTGTTGGTCGTGACCTCATTTTCCCCAAGTGCCTTTTTTTTAAATTTGACATTAAAAATAATCGCATCTTCTTTGGCAGTCGTCCGATAGGTATAGGAAAAGTCATTACTGTTAATCGCCTCAAATTCATAGCGAAGATCTGCCAGATATTCCATATCTTCTTTTTGAAATTCGCTGGTCAACTCATTTAATTTTTTTTGATATGCTTTTGCTTTACTTAAAAATCCCTGACCATCTTTTTGGGTTTTCTGCAAAGATTGCATTATTGAGGTTCCTTCTAAATTAAACTCGTTTGAAATTTCTACCAATTCTTCCACTTTTTCTAACTCATTTTGATAAAGCTCCTCTTTTTCTTTCAATTGTCCTAACTGTTCTTTGAGGGAGGTTTGGGATAAGATATAATTCATATCAATGGTTTTGATATCTGCTATCGTAAATACCGTTTGAAAGTATTCGCTTGCCATTTTTTTGATCTGAGTAGGTTTTAATTGAGGATGTTGCTTAAGTTTTGTAATTTCTTTGGCAATGACCTTCAATTTTTGTTTTTTCTGAAATTCTATTTTAATGGCTTTTCCAATAGCCATTAATTCTGCTTCTGCTTGGTTCATAGTATTCAAGATTTCACTATACTCTGCGCTTAGGTCTTGTATAACTTGATATTGTTTCTCATTTTCTTCTGATAGGTCTATTTCTCGGCTATGCGACAGAACTGGTTCCTCTTCGGTTTGTTCTCTAGAAGCAGCTGATTCATCATTAGCAGTAGCTGAAAATAGATTTAAGGTAGGTAATCTACCACCACCCTTACCAGATAATAAGCCTGATAATGCATTCGAACTACTAGTGGGAATATTAATCGTGGATTCATTTGCACCTACTTCTACCTCAAAGAGATAATTATTATAATTTTTAATATGTAGGAAAATATTACTGCCACTTTGAGCTTTAGGTTGTTGAATGGCTTTTCCTTCCAATTCATATCTTAACAGTTCTGTTTGTGCATCGTAATAGATATGTAAATCCTGCGCAGATAAATGAATGGCAATAAAGAATAATGGATAAAATAGAATTGATTTTCTCATATTTAGCTTAGTTTTTATAGTAGTTTGTAATTTTTTACAAAAGGTTATTTGTTTTTATATTTTGGCGTAATAAATTTATTCTTTACAAAGGTAGAACCTAAAGATTTGCTTAAAATAAATACTTGGGAGGAACTAGTTCAGTTGTTCACAAAGAATTTTAAACTGGAATCCGAATCAAAACCATCGCTCCTTTAGTCACCCCTTTTTTTAACTTTAGTTGTCCACCAATAGCTGTTATCCTTTCAAACATGGTACGCAAACCAAGGCTTTTAGAAGTGATAATCGCCAATTCGTAATCAAATCCTTTTCCATTATCTTGAATATTGATAATCAAATTTTTATCTACTTTTTTAATACTAATTTTTGCCGCAGTCGCCTCCGAATGTTTGACTATATTATTGAATGCTTCTTGAATGGTTCGGTAGAGGTTAATTTCTGCTTTAGCATTCAATAATTTATCAATATTGTCAATTTCTTTGCTAATAAACAAATCTGTTGATTTTTCGACTTTTTGGATAATCTCATTGATGGCAGTCGTTAAGCCAAATTTTTCTAATTGAATAGGATGTAAATCTTGGGAAATAGACCGCACTTCTTCCAATGTGTCTGTAATCAATTGTTGATTTTCTAGGGTAACTTCATGATTGTAAGTCAATTGTTTTTTAATTAATAATAAAGACTGTCCAATGCCATCATGCAAATCTCTAGCAATGCGTTTTCGTTCTTCCTCTTGGGCAAAAATAAGCGCTTTCGCAAAGGCTATTTTATCGTTTCTTTCTCTGCGGATTTTATTGAATTTAAAGCCTAAAAAACCAAAAATACTGAGCAATAAAGTGCCTCCTAATAAGTAATTTAGTTGTCTTTCGATTTTGCCATTTTCTTCCCCTAATTTCAAGATGGCATTTTCTTTTTCTAAAATCACTTTGTCCTTTTTTTCTGTCTCGTAGAGCGTTTGCATATCTGCGAATTGTTTATTTTGATCTTTATTAAACAAACTATCTTTGGCTGCTAAATTTAGTTGCTGATACCGAAAAGCATTCTTAAAATCACCTTGGCGTTCATAATATTCGACGAGGTGACTGGAGGATTCCCACATTCCTTCTAATTCGCCAGCTTTTGCATACCAATCATAAGCCTTTTTTAAATAAGGAAAAGCCACTTTATAATTGCCTTGAGCCATATTCCATTGAGCCAATGCTTTGTTACAAGCATGTATACCACTATTAAAACCTATTTCTTCCCTAAGTGCTAAACTTTTGCGCATATAAAACCTCGCTTTATCAAGATTTTTCTGATGTTTATAATTCCATGCCATTGAAAAATAGGTGAAGGATTGCCCTCTTTTATCATTTAAGGCTATTCTTATTTTTAATGCCTTTTGATAATTTTCAAGCGCTTCGTCCAACTTGCGTTGTGCTTTAAGCACATTCCCCATATCATGATAACTAAAGGCAATACCCCGTTGATTATTCGTCCTATTATAGATTTCCAATCCTTTTAAACCATATTCAATTGCTTTTTCGTGGTTTTTTTGAATAAAATATAGACTGGCAATATTACCATTCGCCCTTGCTGCAAAACTCCAGTCTGTTTCTTTTTCCGCCAAGCGGAGTGTTTCTATATATTTTGCTAACGATTTTTCTAAGTGGCCTTTATATTCATGAATGATTCCAATAGCATTATGTGCGCTTAATTGACCTTGAATATCCTTGTTTTCGGTACTTATCTTTAAACTCAATTCAAATAATTCCATAGCTTTGTCATATTTCCCCCTGCTTTCAAAAACATTTCCCTGACCATAAAGACCTTTCGCTATACCTTTCGGATAGTTAGCGATTTCACTTACCTTTTGACATTTTTGATAATATACTTCGGCACTATCTATCTTTCCCGTTACAAATAAAGTTCGACCGATTTGAGCCATCGCATCTGCCTCTGATAATTTATGGTCTATTCGGCTGCTTAATTGGATACATTCCTTTCCTGCCTGACTGCCTAGGTCATATAATCCTAAGCTGTAATAGGTCTGACTCAATAATAAAAGGCTTTCTGCTTGTCCTTTTAAATCGTTTATTGATTTTGCTAAAGCCAAGGCTTCTTCTCCATATTGCTGCGCCGTTTTGGCTTGATTGGCAAGCGTTATCTTTGTTAATTGAGTTAAAATTCGTACTCGATTCGTATCTGCTTCATAAACGGTTAATAAATTAATTAGACTGTCAATGTTAACGGTCTTTGCGGAGGTATGTCCAAAACTTATAAAGAGGAAAAAGATAAAGAGGCATTTCCAATGAGAAAATTGGCTTAACTGCATAAATTGTGTTTTGGGATTCTTGGAGTTTCCAGCAAGATACAGTTATTTCTCTTTTTTCACAAAAAACACTTCTTTACTTTTTTTGAAATTACTTTGTTATACTAATAAAAATAAATTTCAGGTATTTATCTACTTACAAAGGTATTCCTTAAAGGATGATATTGAAATAGGGGCAGGGTAGGGTTTTAATAGGGGCTAGACTCTAGTGTTTTAATTTTAATCTCAATTATAAACTGTATATTAATTCCAATTGAGGACTTAGCTTAGAGTTAGGTTGTTCAGAATATGGGATAAAGTTCCTTCAGTTTTTAAGAAGGCGGCATCAATTTAAGATTTATCCAATCCAATCCAATCCAAGATTATTAGCTGTTCAAGAAGACGGGGAGAAAAAAATCTATTTCTCCGTAATTCTGAACAGCCTAGCTTAGCGTAGTACATTAATAGACAATTCAAATAATTAAAAAACACGAAACTTTGTAGTATATTGAGCGAATAAAAATCGCCAACCATAAAAAGTTTTTAAAGATGATTAGAATAGCTATTTCCTTCTTCCTATTATGTATTACATTAAGTGCTTTCAGCCAAGAAGCCCATCGCAGATGGCGAAAAATGAATCAAATTCGCAATGATAAATTTGATTTAATCCTACCAGAAGTGATGAAAGAGAATAAGATTGATATGTGGATTATCATGAATCGAGAAGGGAATTTTGACCCGCTTTATCCAGATATGGGAGAAGGTTATGTTGGGTCAACAGGTTATTATGTTTTCACGGATAATGGTGAAGACCGCATTGAAAGAGCCGCTTTAGGAATCAGTGGCTATTTATTAAAAGAAGGTGGTGCGTATGACCATTTTGGGTCAGATTTAGAACTCAAAGAATATGTAGCAGAAAGAGACCCGAAACGCATAGGACTTAATTTTTCTAAATTTATTGGCGGCGCAGATGGTTTATCTCATTCAGGCTATAACGAGTTAGTAGAAGTATTAGGCCAAAAATATGCCGACCGTTTTGTTTCTGCGGAAAAACTGGTTTCTGATTTTAGATCAAGGCGAGTCGCAAGTGAAATTGCTGTGTATGGAGAAGCCTGTGAGTTGTCTTATACGATAGCAGAAAAAGCCTTATCCAATGAAGTCATTACGCCTGGGATAACGACCTTGGAAGATGTCGCTTGGTGGATAAAAGAACAACAATTTAAACATAATTTAGAATCCTCCTTTGGGATGCCATCGGTTTATTTGACAGGTCCAAGAGGTGTGATTGCTACTTCTACGGATAAAATTATCGAACGAGGGGACGTCATTATGTTGGATTATGGGGTAGGATTAATGAATATGTACACGGATATGAAGCGGATGGCTTATGTGTTGAGAGAAGGCGAAACGACTATTCCAGAAGGCATTCAAAATGCCTTTGACCAAGGCGTAAAAGTTCGAGATATTATCAAGCAAACCATTAAACCGGGATTCACTGCCAAAGAAAACGAAACTAAAGTCTATGCTGCGTTGACGAAAGCAGGCTTCAATAAAATGAAAGGTTTTAATAAATTTACAGAAGGAGATGTTACCGATGTCATTATTGGTTGTCACTCTGTCGGCAATTGGGGACATGGAGTAGGACCTTCCATTGCTTTTTTCAATCCAGTTCGCTTGAACTATGAAATCAAGCCGTCCAATCTGTTTTCTATAGAATTATTTGCTTATACGAAGATACCAGAATGGGGCGGAAAAAAATTAAGAGTGCCTTTGGAAGATGATGCGATTGTGACAAGTAGAGGAGTAGAGTGGATATATCCGATTAATCCTAGGATACAAGTGATTAAGTAACAAAGAAAAAATAAGTTCCTCATTTAGACGCTTAGAGGTTTGAAAGACGCTCCAAGCTGTTCAGAATGTGGATAAGCAACCCGTCCGTAAACGGTTCACAAACAGTGTTTGATCATCTTGATTTTTGAGAGGGCGGCAAATCATAAATCTTAAATCATACATCATACTTCATAAATCCATCTAGTTTTTACGTGACAGATTTATGATTTAAAATTTATGATTTATGATTTTTTAAACCCCGATGAATTAAGTCTCCAGACTTGATTCGCTTATCTCGTCGTCTCCAGACGACCGTTAGTATTATTTTCGGTCGTATAAATATTCCGCAAGTAAAATAAATAAAGAATACGCATGATGTCAAAAATAAAATGGAGTCTTTTCCTAATAGGGTTATTGTTGATGGCCTGCCAAAACTATACGACAAAATCAAGCAATACTACCAACCTTACGAAAGCACCAACTATTGATTTAACCAATAAACGCATCTTATTCTTAGGCAATAGTATCACCCATAATGGTTTATATGTGAGCCTGCTTGAATATGCTTTACGCAAAGAGTATCCAAACCAAAAAATAGACCTTATTAGCATTGGCTTAGGAAGCGAAACCGTTTCTGGTTTGACAGAATCCGACCATCCTTACCCCAGACCTTGTTTGTCAGAACGAATAGACCGAGCAATAACAGCTGTTCAACCAGATTTGATTATTGCGACGTATGGCATAAATGATGGTATTTATCACCCACCATCTGCGGAACGATTAATTGCTTATCAAACTGGCATTCAACAGTTAATTCAAAAAGCGAAGACGGCAAATTCACAATTGATTTTACTCAGTCCTACGCCTTTTGATGCATTGCCTATAACTAAACGATTAGCAGCTATAAATGCACCAGAATTTAGCTATAAATCGCCTTATGAAAAATACGATGAGGTGTTATCAGAATATAGTAATTGGTTGAATACTTTGGAAAATCAAGTGCTAAAAGTAATTGATTGGCATACAGCGATTAATCAAGATTTAATCGAAAAAAGAAAAACTAAGCCCTCTTTTAGCTATGCGAAAGATGGCATTCACCCGAATGAAGCAGGACATTTATTAATGGCGCAATTATTTTTGAAAGGGGTGAATCTAAACGCTGTAAATGCCCATTTAACGGATTATAACCAAATTCAAAAAGATACTTTTTTTCAAAAGATACATCGTGCCAGAACCAATCGGTCGGAAAGATGGCGTAATTATATAGGCTACACTAGAGGAAAAACGGTTAAAGCCATTTCGCCTAAATCCCAATTGATTATCATGGGCGGTCAATCCAATATGTCTGGTTTAGGAAAGAAGGAAAATTTAGCGGACACCAAATTATCTAAAAATATTGCCTTTATTAATTATGGTTTAACGGGTAACTTTAAAATACATCCAGACCGTTTTGGCCCAGAATATGGACTTTCTGAAAAATTGAATGAAGCATTTCCTTATCAGCATTTTACATTATTAAAATATTCGATTGGCGGCGCTTCTTTATTAGATTGGGCACCGAATTACAGCAAAGAAAAAGCGGAAATTACTGGAAATGCTAAATTTGGAAATGTCTATGCACAATGTTTTGAAAAAGTCGATAGCCTAATGAAAAATGAGGTTGTTGAACCTGCGGCTTTTCTATGGATGCAAGGAGAAAGAGATGCTCGTATTCCCGAAGCAGGGAAAGATTATTACCAAAATTTTAAACAGCTAATTGAGTCTATTCGAGGAAAATTAGATAAACCGAATTTGCCTTTTATTTTTGGAATGGTCAATCCGCCAGCCGAAAAATATGCCGCATTAACAACTGTTAGAGCTGCCCAACGAAAAATAGCTAAAGACTTGCCCAATGTTTTTATTATCGAAACAGATGATTTAGAAAAACTAAAAGACAATTTGCATTACAATGCGGCGGGACAAATGGAATTGGGGCATCGTTTTGGCGAACAATTAAAGGTTTTATTAGCTCAACAACAACGCTCCAATCAATTGGCACTTTTGCCAGCTTATGAAGAAAAAGCGAGTACTACAGATTGGTTAATTGAAAAATTGGATACGCAAGCAGCAATATTTCAGAAAGATGGAAAAGAACTAGTCATTAGCAATGGCTTAGTCAGTAGAACTTTTAGCATAAGTCCAAATTTTGCAACCACCAGTTATAAAAACTTACAAACGAAAGAAGAATATATTCGTGCGGTCAAACCAGAAGCGACGATTATGATAGATAGCGTTACTTATCCTATTGGCGGATTAATTGGACAAAAAGAAATGGGCTATTTATTACCAGAATGGTTAGCAGAAATGAAAGCAGATTCTGCCGCTTTTGGGTTTACAAAATTTGAAGTAAAAGATTTAGAAGAACGATTTAAATGGAAAAAAACAAGATGGGCGACTACTTCCCAACATCAAGCCAAAGGCAAGGAAATTATCTGCTATTATCAACATTCATTGCCTAACCTAAAAGGAATTACCGTAAAAATCCATTATGAAATTTATGATAATATTCCGTTGATTTCTAAATGGCTAACGGTAGAAAACAAGGGCACTCAGCAAATAAAAATCAATCATTTTACCAGCGAAATAATTGCTCATCCAGAAAAAAATAATTTTGTAGATATTCCAAAAAAATGGGATTACCCTAACCTCTATTTAGAAAATGATTATGCTTTTAGTGGGATGACTTATGATGAGTCTAACCAAGCTTTGACTTGGGAAGTTGACCCAGCATACACTTCGCAAGTCAATTGGGAACGTAAAATGCCTTGTGTTTTAAAAAGCCAACCTAAAATTGGTCCACAAGTACAATTGGAGCAAGGCAAATCTTTTGAAAGTTTTCGCACTTTTATTCTCGCTTTAGACAACGGAGACAGAGAAAGAAATACCCTTGCCAAAAGAAAAATGTATCGAACACTTGCGCCTTGGGCAACTGAAAACCCCATTTTCATGCACTTAACTTCTACTGACCCAGTAATTGTCAAAAGCGCCATTGACCAATGTGTGGAAACGGGGTATGAGATGGTCATTCTTAGTTTTGGAAGTGGTTTGAATATGGAAGATACATCGACTGCGAATATTCAAAAATTTAAGGCATTAGCTGATTATGCGCATAGCAAAAACATTCAATTAGGTGGCTATTCTCTTTTTTCTAGTCGTCAAATAGATGATGAAACAGATGTAGTAGATATAAAAACAGGCTTACCTGGTGGCGCTAAGTTTGGTGGTCATGCACCTTGTGGAGGCAGTAAATGGGGCTTGTCTTATTTTCAAAAATTACAAACCTTTTTGAATCAAACAGGTTTTGATATATTGGAACATGATGGGCCGTATCCAGGTGATTTTTGCGCTTCCGAAAACCATCCTGGGCATGTGGATTATTATGATTCACAATGGACACAATGGCGGCAAACGACCGATTTTTATAAATGGATTAGACAAGCAGGTATTTATACCAATATTCCAGATTTTTACTTTTTAAGTGGTTCTAATAAAGTGGGCATTGGTTATCGAGAGGTGAATTGGTCTTTGCCCAGAGCACAACAAATTATCTTAGGTCGCCAAAATATCTATGATGGCACTTGGACAAAAACACCAAGTATGAATTGGACGTTTGTACCATTGACGGAATATCACGGTGGTGGAAAAGACGCCACTTTAGAACCACTTTCCGAACACTTAGATAGCTATGCCGCCCACATGACTCAGAATTATAAATCAGGGGTGCAGGCTTGTTATCGAGGTCCAAGGTTATATGACACGGAAGCGACGAAAAACTTAGTTAAATCTAATATTGACCATTACAAAAAATATCGAGATATATTGAATGCTGATGTTATCCATTTGCGCCGTCCAGATGGCAGAGATTGGGATGGTATTTTACATGCCGACCCACAATTGCCGATTAAAGGATATGCGGTTTTGTACAATCCTTTGCCTTATGCGATTGAACGAGAGATTAGTTTACCCCTTTATTATACGGGATTAAAAAATAATGCAGTCATTAGTATTAATGGCGCTGCCTTTCAACCTTATGATTTGGATAGAAATTATCAAATAAATCTCCATGTGGAAATTCCTGCATCGGGGCATGTTTGGGTATTGATCAAATAAAATATTTCAGTAGTAGGTACACTAAATTGATTACATTCCCAACTTTTGTTTTGATAGGGAAAAGATTTACTAAATCTCCCCCTATAGATTGGATGAAACTCCCTAATTTTAAGCTGTGAAAAATATACTAAAAAAATTAAACGAGCCTTTTCCAGAAGATATATCGCTGCAACATAATATCCGTTCTATTGTAGGCGTCGGCGTGTTTGTTACTGTGTTTCTATATCTATTGCGCCCTTTTGGGCTTGACAATTACCCTGGTGGTAAATTATTGATTTGTATTAAATTTGGCTTAGTAACGGTGTTTGCAGGATTGAGCTACGACCTATTTGGGATCTATGTCTTAGGTTTAAAAAAAGACCTGCCTTCTTGGACTTTGTGGAAATGGATAGTGAGTGCTATCTTTTTAATTCTTTTTATTAGTATTTGTAATTATCTCTTTATGATGACCCTAATGGCTTGGGGTGGCTTTAGTTGGTATAACTTTTTCTACATGATTACCAGCACATTTGCCGTAGGTATTTTTCCCATTATTTTTTCTGGTATGCTTGTTCAAATGAATGCCTACAAGCGCAATCAGATTCAAGCAAAAGATATGCAAGCAGCCCTATCGCCTAAGCAAACGAAAGTGCATACTATTATTCTCGCTGGTGAAAATAGTCGGGAAGATTATTTATTTCCCTTTGCAGACCTACTTTACATTGAAGCCATGCAAAATTATGTATCGGTTTGTCATTTTAAAGCAGGAACAATAGAAAAAACAGTCTTTCGTAGTACGATTAAACGGATGGAAACACAAACTATGGGTTCTCCTTTAATCCGTTGTCATCGCTCCTTCATGGTTAATGCCAATTTAATTGAAAAAGTAGCAGGTAATGCACAAGGCTTACGACTTACCCTAAAAGGTTTGCCTGATTTTGAAGTGCCTGTTTCTCGTAAATATATTCCTACCTTGAAAAAATTGATGGCTTAACTGGTAGCAAAGAATGAAGGTAGACTGTTCAGAATAATGAAGATACATGCGTTTTTTCTTTCCTAATTTTTGAAAAGTCACGAGACCTGTGATTAGGTTAGCCAAATCTTAAATCATAGTTCATAAATCTTAAATCATAAATCTGTCATGTAAAAATAGATGGATTTATGATGTATGAACTATGATTTTTGATTTATGATTGACTGTACTAAATACAGAATAGCCTATCCTAAAATTTTGACAATAAACCCTTTGCCCCTTGTCATTTATCCCAGCCCTTGATAATTGCCCCTACATCTTGACAGTTATCCCTTTTTTTAGCAACGATAATCATTCTTTCCTACCTTTGAATTCAAGTCATCACCCGACTGATTTTCTTTACTTCTTTTATTCAATTAATCATTTACTCCTTTCAACTATGAAAACCGTCTCTTCTATTATTATGATGCTGCATGTGGCTGCTGGCTTTTCCAGTTTGCTTTTATTTTGGATTCCTGCTTTCACCAAAAAAGGAGGAATTAACCATGTCAGAGTTGGTAAAATTTATATGTGGTTGATGTGGATAGTCGTGATTACTGCGGCCATATTAAGTATTAAAAATTTATACATTGGTCGAATTGAAGCAGCGGCGTTTTTAGGTTTTCTAACCTTTATTACCGCTAACCCACTTTGGAAAGGTATTGCCATTTTAAATCATAAAAAAGGACTCTCCAAATCCTTTCAACGGAATCATTTACTATTTGAAATAATGATTCTGATAACAGGCGCCCTATTATTGGGATACGGTATTTATCTACAAGGCAAAGGAGGTGCTATTTTAATGATAATTTTTGGAATCTTGGGCGTTAGCAATTTTAAACCTGTGATAAAATTAATAAAAAATCCGCCCCAAAAAATGGATTGGTTTATGGAGCATGTCAAAGATATGATTACCACAGGAATTGCAGCTTATACTGCCTTTTTTGCCTTTGGTGGCCGAACTTATTTAGGGGAAATATTTACTGGGTATTGGATGATTGTTCCTTGGGTAGCGCCTACGATTATTGGTGTTTTTGCGATGAAGTATTTGGAGAAATATTATGCGAAGAAGAAGAAGGTAGGTCAGGTAACGGCAAGTCCTGTAATTGGTTAAGGCGAAATAAAATAAAAAGGATGGTTTTTAATAAATTATCGAACGAGTCTATCTTTTCAAGTTAAGTATCATAAAAATAGAGGGTTAGCGATGCAGCCTTTTTTACAAATTGGCATCAGTCCTTATACTCAGAAAACAGGAAATAACGAAGCGGTAATGCGCCCAATAATGCTAGGGATGACTATTGATATTCCTTATGATATTTATAAATAAACTGGATGATTCAATCCACTCTCTTCTTTTCTATATAAAAATAATTTAACTAACCTTCGGCATTTTTTAAAATATACGTACCTTCAAGCCAAAATAAAATCCCTTCCTTATTTACTTAACCAGATTCATCATGTACGTAAAGACTATTATTTCTATTCTCGCAATATTCCTTCTATTGGGCTTTAACCAAAAAGGAATGACACAAACTACTATTGATAAACAGCAAATTATCCAAGAAATGGATAAAGAGTTAAAAAATTATGGCAAAATTGCCCATGAAATTTGGGGTTTAGCCGAATTAGGATTCCTCGAAGATAAGAGTACTCAAATCCTACAAGACCACCTGAAAAAAGAAGGGTTTACTATTAAAACAGGGGTAGCAGGCATGCCAACTGCTTTTGTCGCAGAATATGGAAATGGTAAACCTATCATTGGTTTATTAGCAGAATACGATGCCTTACCTGATATGTCGCAGGCAGCAAATCCAACGAAAGGTGCAAACGAAGCCCAAAAAGCAGCGGCTGGACATGCTTGTGGACATCACCTTTTTGGAACAGGCTCTATGGCAGCGGCGATTCATGTCAAGAACTGGCTAAAAAAGACGGGTACTGCTGGAACAATTCGCTTATATGGTACGCCAGCGGAAGAAGGTGGTGGTGGAAAAGTTTATATGGTTCGAGCAGGTTTATTTGATGATGCTGATGCCGTTTTATCTTGGCATCCAGGGGATGAAAATAATGCAGATGCTGGGTCTTCTTTAGCGGCTATTTCTATCCGTTTTCGATTTAAAGGGATTGCAGCACATGCGGCTGGTGCGCCTTGGCGAGGTCGAAGTGCATTAGACGGCGTCGAGGCCATGAATTATATGGTCAATATGATGCGAGAACATATCACCCCAGATTCTAGAATTCATTATGCTATTTTAAATGGGGCAAAAGCACCGAATATCGTTCCTGCTTTTGCGGAAGTGGCGTACATTATTCGCCATCCAGATATGCGAGAATGTAAAGCGATGATTGATAGAGTGATTCTTGCAGCTAATGCAGCTGCCATGGGTACCGAAACAGAAGTTAGTCATGAAGTTATTACAGGCTATTTTAATAAATTACCGAATAAAACTTTAGCAGAAGTCATGCACGCTAATTTGGAAATAGTTGGTGGAGTGAATTATACCGAAACAGAACGTCAATTTGCAACGGAGATTATGACATCCTACGAAACTAAAGGTAAAACACCAGAAACGGCAAAAAAAGTAAAACCACTAGAAGTTATCACGAAAGGTATGGGTGGTTCTACCGATGTAGGTGATATTAGCTGGGTTCGTCCAACTACAGGAATGCGTGCTGCAACTTGGGTGCCAGGAACGGTAGCACATAGTTGGCAAGCAGTCGCCGCAGGTGGCACTACGATTGGTCATAAAGGCATGATGGTCGCTGCCAAAACATTGACCCTAACTGCATTGGATTTATACCAACAACCTGATAAATTAATTAAAGCCGAAGCAGAATTATTAGAGCGACGAGGCGGCGATTTTAAATATGAAGCGCTTTTGGGGGATAGAAAACCGCCTTTGGAATATCGGAAAGGGGCGGAATAATGTGCTAAAGAATTCAGTATTGAATAAAAAATAAACATTAATTACCTCTTTTTATGAGTTGCGGGTTACGAGTTACGGGTTATTGATCGAGTTTAAATCTAAAATAGGAATAATGATATTGGTATTACTAAATTAAGCTTAATTCCTAAAAATCAACTCGCAACCCGTAACCCGCAACCATTCCCACATATTTTGTACTTTAGCCCCATAAAGAGCTAGAACTATATGTCGCTTAATCAGACCCGAAATAAATTAGTTGATTTTTTAGGAAGTCCTTTTACTTTGTTGGATAGCAAAGGGGATAAACTATTCTTAATTATCTTTTGTGGTATTTTTGCGACCTTTTTTATCAATTTTTACGAACCACTTAACATTAGCACTTGGCATCACGATTCTAAAATTGGTAACTTTTTAACCATCTGGACAGCAGGGCTTTTAGGGGCTATCATTTTAAGTATTACCCAATTTATTTTACGACCCAAATTTAAGTTATTCACTTTCACAGTAGGGCAATTTCTGCTTTGGGTATTCTTTGAGTTTTTTTTATTAGCCATCCTATTTTTTGTTTTGTACGGAGAGAGTGTATTTCCATTCTGGAAAGAATTCTTTCTGGTATTTCGTTACACCATTTCCTTAACCATTATTCCTTATTTTTTGGCTTGCTTGATAATTGCTGTCAAGAAATTGTCTAATCCAATTAAAGTTAAAGAAGCGCCTGCCATTTCAACACCAATTCCAAAACCTACTCCACCTCTAGCACAACATGCTTTTAAAGATGAAAATGGTAAAATTATGTTGGCGATTAAACCAACTCAATTATTATTACTAAAATCTGAAAATAATTATACTTCTGTCTTTTTTTTACAAAATGAAAAAATAGAAAAAAAACTCATTCGCACCAATTTAAAAAAACTAGAAAGCGAATTAACCGAATTTCCTTACCTATTGCGCATTCATCGCTCTTATATGGTCAATTTAGAAAACATCGCTTCTGTTCAACGAAAAAAAGGCAGTTTTCAAATTCTATTAACGCATTTGCCCGAAATGCCCTTAAAAGTATCTGAAACCTATAAAGCATTTTTTGAAGCACAGATAAAATCATAAGGAAAAACCTTATCCAATTCACCCCAAATAGGTATTTTTTACCCCATTTTTTATTTTTATATACTATTTCCTCATTTTTAAATTAGTTTTAATGATTCATTTAATAGAAGCACTAATTTTAGTAAATTTTCAAAAACTGAAAAAATATAGTGTTTCATAGTGTGAGAGGAGACTTAACAAAATTTGCAGATTCTTCTCCTTTTTATAGTCAAAATGTAGCCTTTAAAATTTGTGTTAGTAATACTTAAAAAATAACTTGAACAACTATAATCCGTGGGGTTAATAAATCCGTGGGGAATTAAATGCAAGATGTCCAATTTATTCTTTATCCGTTACTTATTCTAATTCCTAATAAAAATTAACAAAATGAAATTTTCCTATTTTCCTACCTTGATTTTTGCTGCCTTATTATTGTTCGGTACTGCTTGTCAAACAGCAGAAAAAGGCCCACAAACAATGACTGCTGAAAATTTAGTTAAAAACTTTCAGAAACGATTAATCGAAGCAAAAGCAGGAGAGCAGATATTATTACCTGCTGGAACTTTCGATTTTAAGCGGTCTATTTCTTTAAATGATACGCCTGACATAACGATTAAAGGGGCTGGAAAAGGGAAAACCATCTTATCTTTTAAAGGTCAGATTGAAGGAGCGGAAGGCATGTTAATTAAAAATGTGAATGGCATTACCCTAGAAGGATTTACCATCTCGGATTCTAAAGGGGATGCCATTAAAGTACAAGGTTGCACCAATGTCGTCATGCGAGACTTAGAAACCACTTGGACCAACGGACAATTGGCAACAAATGGCGCTTATGGTTTATATCCAGTTAGTAGCAAAAATGTGTTGATGGAAAAATGTGAAGCCTCTTATGCCATGGACGCAGGTATTTATGTAGGACAATCTACGAATGTGGTAGTTAGAGACAATTACGTTCATCATAATGTAGCAGGATTAGAAATCGAAAATACTATTAACGGGGAGGTTTATAATAATATAGCCAAGAATAATACTGGAGGAATGCTTATCTTCGACATGCCTGATTTACCTCAAGCAAATGGTGACCGCATTAAATTCTATAATAATATTATGGAAGGCAATAACGGAAAAAACTTTGCACCCAAGGGTATGGTCGTAAGTACAATTCCTCCAGGTTCTGGTATGATTATTATGTCGCACTCGAATATTGAAGCACATCATAATACTATTACGAACCACAAAACTTTAGGGATTGCGGTGAATAGTTGGTTATTTACAGGTGTGCCTTATAAGTCAGAAAATTTTGACCCTTATTGCACCAATATCAATTTGCATGACAATATCATTAGTGGCAATGTTGGCCCTACAGACAACACCACCGAGTACGGACAATTATTTACAGCAATATTAGGCGGCGAACCTGTGGATATTATCACCGATGGTATTTTTAAACCTACTTCTATTGGTATAGCTGGCCAACCAACAGATTACTGTTTTAAAAATAATGGGGACAATATCAAGTTTGTTAATTTGAATGCAAGCATGGGAGATTCCCCAGAAGCAATGGCTAAAAATATGGATACGGATTATCGAAAATTTGATTGTGAATTGCCTAGTTTTGATACTAGTGAACATGATAAGTGGCTGGCAGCAAAGTAGCTAATTTGCCTATAACCCCAACGGGGTGAAATAATGTAGCCTAGGGTGCAAACCCTAGGAAAAAGAAATAACCAAAAATAGTCTTCGAAAGAATGAAAAAAATATTATTTACCACCATTCCTTTTTTTGCATTAATGCTATTTTTAGCGAACTGCCAAATGGGTAATAAAGGCATTCAAATTCCAGTAGAACCCTACGAAAAACTCTCCCAATATCAATTTTTTAAAGGGAATTTAGCAGACTTGCAACCGAATGATAGAGTCATCCCTTACGACTTAAACTCACCGCTATTTTCGGATTATGCACATAAAGCACGTTTTGTCTGGATGCCTGAAGGAACAAGTGCCAGTTATACCACAGAGAGTGTGTTAGATTTCCCAAAAGGAGCAGCTATCATCAAGAATTTTTATTATGAAAATGATGAAACGGATGCCAGCAAAGGTAGGCGAATTATGGAAACTCGCTTATTGATTAACCGAGGAGAAGACTGGGAAGCGATTGGCTATATTTGGAACGACGAACAAACCGAAGCCTACCATGAAGTAATTGGAGACATTAAAGAAGTGAGTTGGGTGAATACGGAAGGAAAACCACAAAATATCAATTATATCATTCCTAATAAAAATCAATGTAAAAGTTGCCATTTGAATGGAAAAAAGCAAATTCCAATTGGCCCTAAAGTGCGTAATTTAAATAAGCCATTTGCTTATGCAGATGGGGAAATGAATCAGTTAGAAAAATGGGCATCGATTGGTTATTTAACAGGATATGATGGACAAGCTAATCACCCAAAAGTAGCCACTTGGGACAATGAAAAAAGTGGCGATATTCATGATAGAGCAATGGCTTATTTAGACATCAATTGTGCGCATTGCCATAATAAAACGGGGTCAGCCAACACTTCGGGTTTATTTTTAACGGCAGATGCGCCTTTGGATTTGAATGTAGGGATTTTTAAGGCAACTGTTTCAGCAGGTGCAGGTACTGGAGGATTCACCTATTCTATTGTGCCAGCGCATCCAGAAGAATCTATCATGATTTATAGAATGAATTCCTTGAATCCTGGTGCAATGATGCCAGAATTAGGAAGAAGTACAGTACATACAGAAGGAGTAGCATTAATCAGTAATTGGATTGCCCAAATGGAAGAAAATCCAGCTATTAGGCAATCGGCCACTTTACGATAAATCCATTCGCTTGAGGGCAGTCGGTAAAGCGACAAAAAAGTCTAATGCTGATTACAATCCAATAAGCATTTTTTATTATATTTGATTTTAGCTTACGAGGAAGGTAGGTTGTGGAAAACTCAAATTAGCTAACCATTGCGCTCGTACTGCTTTTTTAAAACAAAACGAAAAACCACCAATATTCATGTTTGCAAAACAAAAGTATTTGCCATTCTTCTTGTGTTGTATTTTCTCCTTATGCAGCATTGTCGCCTTTGGTCAGCAATTACAAGGCAAAGTGATAGACAAAGAAAATGGAGAAGCATTAATCGGGGCTTGTATTGTCATTGTGAATACAGAAAATGGAAACTGTACGGATGTTGATGGTAATTTCATCCTTGAAAACAGTCCAGTTCCTCCTTTTGATATCAAAGTAACTTACCTAGGATATGACTCCTTAATTTATACCGTCACTAATTTGAGCGAATCCATCCAGTTAGGATTAGAATCTAATAGCTTAAACTTAGAAACGGTCACTATTTCTGCAGAAAATTCTTCTTTAAAAAGAGATGTTGCCTTAACGGTTGAATCTATTGGGCTTAGAGAAATTGAGAGTACGACCGAAAGTAGTTTTTACGATGCCTTGGCTTCCGTTAGAGAAATAGATATGTTAGCGGTAAGTTTTGGTGTAAAAGTGATTAATGCTAGGGGATTTAATACTAGTACGCCAACTCGGTCTTTGCAGTTGATTGATGGGGTTGATAATGCTTCCCCCGGTTTAAATTATCCTTTGGGTAATTTCTTTGGGGCGGCAGAATTAGATATTGAAGGCGTAGATTTGGTTATTGGTGCAGCGTCTGCTTACTTTGGTCCGGGTGCCTTTAATGGCGTAGTGAATATGCGGACGAAAGACCCTTATAAATATCAAGGTTTAGATGTAATCTTTAAGGGAGGCGAACGAGACTTTTTAGAAGCTGGATTTCGATATGCCAAAGCTTTTAAAAATAAAAAAGGAAAAGAAACTTTTGCTTTTAAAATTAATGCCTCCTATAATCAAGTATATGATTGGGAAGCCAATGAATATGGCCCTAAACGAGGGAGAACGAGAGATAGTTTGTTAGCCAATCCAGGCGGTTTTGATGCCGTTAATATATATGGAGACGAAGGGAGTGCCAATTTCAGTACTTTATTCGAACAATTTCGACACCCTGGTTTAAATAGATATCACCGAACAGGATATAAAGAAGAAGACATCGTAGATTATGATAGTTATAATTTAAAAACAACTGCCGCCTTGCACTATCGTTTTGGACGAGATTGGGAAGCCATTGCATTCGGTCAATATGGAAGAGGAACAACGGTCATGCAATTGGATAATCGGCTACAATTAAAAGATGTATGGGCGACCCAATATAGATTTGAACTCAAACAAAAAGACCGTTTTTTCTTTAGATTTTATACAACTGGAGAAGACGCAGGTAAATCATTTGATATTATTTCTACCGCACAACAAATACAGAATAGCTGGAGAAGTGAAGGAGATTGGTTGACGGGATATAAAAATTATTGGTTTAGAAATATTAATCCTCAGGTAAAAGAATTTGAAGGTTTTCCTACAATAGGTCCTCCACCTGATTTTTTTTATGACTTTGAAAAAGCAAAAGAAGTACTAGCAGCGAATAATGATGCCGTTGTGGAATGGCATCAGGAAACCAGAGCTGCTCAAGATGGTGGCTTCTTGCAATCGGGGACTCCTGAATTTCAAGAAGTTTTTGATAGGATAACAGGCACGCCTGTTCTGGAAGGCGGAACTATGTTTGTGGATAAATCAAAATTATATCATTGGCATACCGAATATAAATTTAAGCCCCTTTTTGTCGATGAGATTACGGTTGGTGGGAATCTTAGATTGTATAGACCTTATTCTGAGGGCAGTATTTTTAGTGATACTTCGGGTACCATTATCAAGACGCACGAATTTGGTGCTTATGTTGGGGTGGAAAAATGGCTGATGAATGACCGCATGAAATTGAATTTTGCGTTAAGAATGGACAAACATGAAAACTATGATTATTTGTTTAGCCCTACTTTTTCTGCTATTTATAGTTTGTCTCCAGCATCTTCGCTTCGATTCTCCTTTTCTTCTGCACTTAGAAGTCCTACTTTGATAGAGCAATATTTCTATTTAAGAGTAGGCTCTGCCATTTTATTAGGGAATATTCAAGGCTATGATGATTTAATTGATTTAGATTCTTTTGAAGAATATTTGGATAATGGTTTGGACGCTAGTTTGTTGGAATATTTTAGTTCGCCTGCATTAGTGCCTGAAAAAGTACTGGGTTCAGAATTAGCTTATGCCAATGTTTTTTTAAAAGGTAAATTGGATTTAAAAATGACTTTATATTTTAATCGATATGAAGATTTTATTGGAAACAGGATAGGCTTAAAAGTACCCTTTTTTAGAGGATTCCCAGGTATTCCGACTATTTTTAGATTTGCTGCGAATGCGCTAGATGTTACTTATACAGCAGGGCTTTCAACGGGACTTTCTTATCGAGTGAATAATCATTTAAATCTATCTGCGAACCATTCGTATAATCAAATTTTTCAAGTTAGTGATGACCCTTTAATTCCGTCTTATAATACACCGAAAAATAAGATTAACTTTAGCATTAATGCGCATGAACTAACGATTGGTAAATCAAAACATTGGAGTATTGGTACGAACCTGAGATGGGTGGAAGGTTATACTTTTGATAGTTCTCCTCAATTTTCTGGAAGAATTCCACCCCAATATTATATCAATGCCCAAATCAGTAAAGAATTTCCTAAATTAAAAAGTACTTTTAAAATAAGTGGTTCTAATTTATTAAATCGAGCTCAAAATGGTTTATTTGGTGGCCCAGCGATTGGGCGATTTGTGCATGGTTCTTGGCGGATAAAGATTCATTAATTTTTAGGTAACAATTTTCAAAAAACGCTTATTGCAAACGCTATATATAATTGTATGTTGAAACTGTTACTTAAAACTAGCCAATCGTGAATGCCTTTTAGACTTATGTCATTTTGAAAATTCTAAATTGAAGATTGAAGATTGAAAATTTGAAATTGTATAACTTAACGAATTACTAACAAAAATTTTAGTTTATGAAAAAGCTTTTACCCTTATTATTATTCATTTTTGCACTTCATTTAGTGCAAGCTCAAGAGCGCTACCAAGATGAAATTTTTACGGATGTTACCGTTACTTCTAATGTGGTTTACGGTAATAACGTTAGTATCGCCCCTCTTTTATTAATGGAATCTGAAACTCCTGTTCCTGTTGACCTATTAATGGATATTTACGAACCAACAGGTGATAGTGCAACAAACCGACCAGTAGTTATTATTACGCATAGAGGGGACTTCTTACCTGGCATATTGAATATTGTTGCGGGGCAACAACCTTATGGACAAAAAGAAGATTTTGCTATTGCTGAATTATGTAGAAATTTGGCAAGAAGAGGTTTTGTTGCGGTTGGCATGAATCACAGAACAGGCTGGAATCCTTTTGGTTCTTCTTTTGAAAAGAAATCAACTATTTTACAAGCTTCTTATCGAGCTGGACAGGATTTAACGACTTGTGTTCGATATTTTAGAAAAAGCCAAGCAGAAGATGGAAACCCGTATGGTGTAGATGCTTCTAAAGTAGCTATTGGTGGATACGATAGTGCTGGTTTTGCAGCGCATAGTGCAGCTAATCTAAAAACAACAGATCAAGCGCTCTTACCAAAATTTTTGGATTTATCTACCATGCCTCCAACGCCATTTATTGACGAAGCTTTTTATGGCAATCCACAAGCAACCAATGAAGGATTTATCAATATCCCAAACCATCCAGGCTATTCTTCGGAAATAAGTGCGGTCATAAGTATGGAAGGTGGCTTAGGAGATTTTAGTTGGATAGAGGCAGGTGATGCACCAGTTATTGGTTTTTTGCATATTGAAAAATTGGATGAGCCTGGTATCAGAGATGTTACGGAAGGAACTACCTCTGAAATTCTATTTGCGGATGGTGCCTTTTTAGATACCATCATTCATAGAAATATTGAATTAGGAAATCATGATGTTTGGATTAATGCCAACTTAGATGACCCATTGACCCAATTAGCCAATGAAAGAAGTGGTGGTATGGAAGGGTTGTTTTTATTTGATTCTCCTAGAATTCCAGGGGAAGTACAATGTGACCCTACGCCAGGAGTAGCAGCTAAGACTTGGAGTAGAAGCACCTATCCTTGGAATGCTTATGACCCTAACTTTTTTAGTGCGGTTTGGAATTCTATTCCTGACCAGAGTGTTTCAGCAGATTTATTTATGTGTAATTATAACACCAGTCAGGGAAATCCAAATGACCCTGCTGCTTCTTTGTTGTATATAGATACGATGGCTCGATACATTGCGCCAAGATTGGTGTTAGCAATGGGCTTGAATCAAACAGTTAGTGTTGATAATAGCATCAAGCAAGATGTCAACTTCTCTGCTTTTCCAAATCCAGCGACTAATTTTATCCAGTTGAAAGCAGCAGAAGCGATTCAAGCGATTCAGTTGTTTGATATTAGTGGTCGAATAGCTTTTGAATTGAATTCCATTAATCAAGTACAATATAATCTGAATGTATCGGAATTACCTAAGGGTATGTACTTTGCTAAGATTCAGTTTGAACGAGGCTTGATTTCGCAGAAGGTTATTGTGGGGAATTAATTTTGCTCCCTAGACCTCTAAGGCAAAGAGAAAAAAATAATTAGCCAAATCAACTAAAATCTTCCAAGTT
>JAFMDF010000407.1 GCA_017857395.1 Bacteroidota bacterium
AGCAATAGTTTTGCCTATTTTTTTTGAACGTCTTTCCGTCCAAAGTCTAAAATTATATTTATTTAATAAAAATAAATACGAACAAAATACTGTTTTAAAGATAAAAATACTTTTAATACAGAATATTATTTCGTGTAATTTATGTATTAATCAAAAATTTGAGCGAACCTAGCGTATTAAGTTTAGCGTATTTTGAAAATAATTTCCTGCTGGAAATTTGTGCAGAACTCACCGAATTCTCTTTAATTGGGATGTTATTATATAGTATATATGATGTATTTAAACATAAAAAAGATAAATGGTTATTAGTTTTTATTATCCCCTTTACCCTTATTTTTATGATAGATGAGGCAGCTTATTTCTTTTTAAATGCCCCCAATTCCCTTTTGTCTTTGGATAGTTACGGCATTTTTTTAATCGCTATTTTTCTCTTTTACTTCGTTACTTATCAATTAATCATTGCGCCAAAGGATATTTTGCCTTCCGCTAACAATAAATACCAACTATCCAACTTGTCTATGAGGGAGGTCGAAACTATAAAAAAAGAACTCCATCGGTTAATGACTCAAGAACAATTGTTTAAAAAACAAAAATTGAATGTTAATGAAATAGCCCAAAGAATTGGTATCACTAGACAGCAACTGTCAGAGGTGTTGAATGTACACATGGGCATGCGATTTCAAGATTTATTAAATCAATATCGAGTCGAAGCATTTATTAAATGTCTAGAAGAGGGCAGTTATGAAAATTTTACCCTTTTAGGAATTGCGACCGAAGTTGGGTTTAGTTCTAAATCTTCTTTCAATTCCATTTTCAAAAAATTAAAAGGCGAAACACCGAGTCAGTATAAAAAACGGGTATTGTAGCCCAAAAACGTCCAGAATACGCATCCTGCACCTCTTCACCCTGCCTATTTATAACAACTAATCAGATTTGTGAGTTTTTTTGGAGCGAATTGATACTCGCAAATTTATTTAATCAAAAAAATAAAAATGATTAGTCATAATTCAAATTTTATGCACCTCCAATGGTTGTGGGGATGTTCAATAATTTTAATCCTTTTGATAATCTCCTGCCAAGATGCTGAGTTAATCCTTGATGTACAAGACGTACAAGAGTCAATAAGTGCATTGCCTCAGGAAGTTATATCCCCTGTGGATAACCCTTACGCAGAAGAAAAAGAAAATTTAGGCCGACTCCTATACTGGGATCCAATCTTGTCAGGTAAAAAAGATGTGGCTTGTGTTAGTTGTCATCATCCAAATCTTGGCTACACAGACGGTCTCGATTTTTCCCAAGGGGTAGGCGGAATTGGATTAGGACAAAATCGGTCAGGTGGGGTAAAAACAAGGCGGAATGCTCCTACCATAATTAATACCGCTTTTAATGGCATTGATAATAATGGCAATTATAATCCTGAAATTTCCCCTATGTTTTGGGATAATCGTGCCCAAAGTTTAGAGGGACAAGCTTTATTGCCAATGCTTTCTAAAGAAGAAATGCGAGGAACAGCAATTGCAGAAGCATTAATTATCGATACCATTATTCAAAGGTTGAATGCAATTCCTGGGTATATGGCTAAATTTGAACAAGCCTTTGGTAGTACTGAAATTAATCAAAGTCGGATTTTGGCTGCCATTGCTACATTTGAAAGAGGTATTATCGCCAACAATAGCCGATTTGATCAATATATGCGTGGTAACTCAAATGCACTAACTAATTTTGAAATTGAAGGAATGAACGCTTTTATACAAGTTGGTTGTGCGGATTGTCATAGTGGACCGATGTTTTCTGATTACGAACTTCATACTATTGGTGTAAAGGATAATGTTACTCCACCAGACCAAGGTGCAACAAATAACTTTGATTTTAGAACACCCACCTTGAGAAATTTGAACTTGACTGCCCCATATATGCATAATGGCTTGCATCGTACTTTAGAAGAGGTTATGGAATTTTATGAGGATATAGCTGAGGGAAATAATGCCGAACTTAATATCAATATTATTGAAAGTCAATTAGATGAAGAAATGCAAGATTTGGAACTGGAGGACGACCAAATAGATGAAATTTTAGCTTTTTTGAACACGCTGAATGACGATAGTTTTGATACAACAATTCCTGATAGTGTCCCAAGTGGATTGTCGGTTGGAGGTAATTAACATAGTGGTTCAAGACATAAGTAAAAATGAACCCTTAACAGGTTTCGCAGGGCGTAAAAATGTACTAACGGTAGACTAAATTTAACTCCTTTTGTGCGAAATAAGTACCTACTATTAAATAATCGACCCTTTGTAAGAAGGGGTAATAAGCTAATGAGGGAATGAGCTGAATGAGCTAATATTCGAGATTTAACCTAAATCCCACCTCATCGACTCATTAACCCATATTGTAGAAGAAGTGCTTCCAGAACTCCAAGTTCTGGAAGCACTAATTTCTTCGGAATAATGTCTAGTATATACAGCAAATTTAATCTACTATGACAACTGGCATTGACTTCACCCCTTCCTCCGTTGTAAGCATTAAATAATAAATGCCCCCGCTTAATGGATTTTGGGGAACATAAGTCAGTCTAGATACACCCGCTGGCAACCATGATTTTTCTAAAATTTGATTCATCAATTGTCCATTAAGATTATAGATTTGTAGGGAAGTCGTACTACCTCTTGGCAAGTCAATCTGAATAGTCGTTTGATTCGAAAATGGATTGGGTGCTACTTCCATTTTTGTCTCTTCTGTAATATTTTTATCTGAAAAATTCAGATTATTTCTACTAGAAACAGCTGGTGTTTCTTCAAAACTATGCTCATTATCTACGCATTCCGTAGTTATTTTAGCCTCAAATTTGGCACCTGCCTCGACAATAAAACCTGACTTTAAAGTAATACTATTACCAGCATAAAATCTAACGTCTTCATTGGCTTTAATCACTACATTTGCGTCGGTAGTAATGGTTTGGCTAGCCGTATAAAGTAAGTTGTTTGGATTGGTATTTTGTAATAAAATAGCAGTTTCATCAAAAGTCATATCCTGGTGATTAACTAAGCCATCTCGACAAATATCCGTTGTACAGTAGTCTCCATCATCTAAGGTTTGTTGGCTGCACGAACAACCATCCGTTCCGACTCTTTCTCCAATTGGTGTGTCTGGACAATTGTCTTGACAATCACTAACGCCGTCATCATCTTTGTCGGTGACATTATCATTTGTACATCCATCATTATTATCATTAAAATCGGTGTTGTCGAATACATAACCTGCGGGCGCACTAGCACAAGCGGCATTGGTTATGGATTCATTAGGATTACCATAGCCATCTCCGTCTGCATCTCGGTATAACGTAACATTATCAATACTCAAAATTTCTACTTCTGCTAAAGAAAGAAAAAGCGTCACATTAAGTTGAATTCGGACATATCTAGCCGAATGATTTAAAGGGATATTTTTAGTTAAATTAGGCATTTCAGTAATATGCAATTTTGTCACACTATTTTGGTTTAAGACATCCGCTAAACTAGTCGAAACAAAAGGCGTTTCAGAAAGGAGTACATAAAAATCAGAAAGTCTATTTTTGCAACAATCACTACGATTGTGAAGATTGATTTGGTTAATCAATTGATTAGCGCCTAAATCAATTTCCCACCAAGGATTTAGTTCGTAATTAGTGTAGGTAACCGACCCGTTTGCCATATTTCCATCCGTATTGCCATCTATAGCTCTTTCTGGCCCTGCGCCATCTTTAAGAGACGATTGGGTAGCTGTTTTGCCAATAGCAATATTGGTAGTCGGCGTTCCTATTGGAATTGCACCTACACAATCACAATAAGCATTAACCACATCATTAATTGTACAGGGATTACCATCATCACAAGGCATGCCAATATCTGGTCCATTCGCACAAACATCATTGGTATTGCAGACACCATCCCCATCATCATCTTGCCCCTCAGTAGCGTCTGAAGTGGCTGGATTACAATCGTCATCAATGCCATTACAAGGAATCTCGATAGGCGTGACCAAACCCGTAGTTCCCCCTACACAAGTTCCACAATGGTCAATATAAGCCGTACCGCCCCATTCATTATTACAATCCAAAGCACAAGATTCTTTGCCTGTATTTCCTGCTACACAAACGCCACATTCATCCAAATAAGCTAGTCCGTTAACATCTCCATTACAGTCGGTGGCGATATAATCTCTACCGATGACATCAACTTCAGCAATACCTATTTTGTTCATCCCTTCTGCTTGGATACGGATGTATCTTCCCGTTATATTCAACTGATTTAGCGCAAAAAATCGTTTGGTAGTTGGATTAAAATATTCGTGTTTCGCAATACCTCTAGCGGTTGCTAAATTACTATTTCCAAAAGGTTCATCACTAATGAGGACATAAAAATTTTTGAAATGTGGGGAAGGAATGCCCATAGCACTTCCTTGCATCTCCAACGTATTCCAAATATCAATATATTCAATAATTTTAGCTTCGCCTAAGTCCATTTCCCACCAAGGTTCTTGTTCTGTTTCCGTAATAGCCAAAGACCCTACAGGTGCCAAGCCTTTTTGGTAATAATCGGAATTCAGTCGAGGGTTATTACTGCCATCAATCGCTTTGGACGCATAGGCTTTTATGTTCGTTGAATCCCTAAAAGCGTAAGTGGCCGTGCTACTTTGATTGGCAGTAGCAGAACGACTGAGTAATTGTAATGGTGGCGCAAAATTAGCAGCATCTTCTACTTTAGGCGCATTATAAGGGGCTTCCCCCAACGGCGCATTTAATATTTTAACTCGAATTGGAAAAGGTTTATATTCGTAAGTAATTCGGTCAGGGATATATTCATTGATAATGAAATATAATTGGTCGCCATCATTGACATCTTTATACAGATTATCAGTATCTTCTAAATAGGATTTTAAAGCCGCTGCATCGGCAAATTCATAGATACGCTCCTCATAATCTATTCGAAGCACATCGTGAAAATGCGCTGGTTGGGTAATACCAAATTCATAAGTCCCTCCTACATCTGTAATAGCGCCATCGACTCTAAATTCAAAGTCAGCTGTTGCTAAATCAATTTCCAAATCTTGAGCATCATTAGGCGTAAAGGTAATCGGACGGGTTTTATCCAATTGATTGGAAGTTAGGATAATGGAGTTGTCAGGATGTTCAGTATAGGGCACAGCTGGTGCAGCTATGTCAGAGAGGTAGTAAAAATCACCTACATTTGACGTATCCACATCAATAAATATCCAAGGAGAAAAACCTGGCGTTCTAGTGCGCCCCTGCTCTGGACTTTCTGCTATGAGGTGAACGGCAGAAGGAACGACTGCATACCTAAGATCGGCAAATTTAATACGCTCAAAGACCATGTTAAAAGCGTGTTTATACATGATAACACCTTGGGGATTACCATAGGTTCCAGATATAAATACATCTCGAAAAGAATAATCCGCTTGATAATTAATTCTAATTCCGTTAGCTACGCCCCATGCAATAAAACCATCAAAGATAGAACGAGATTCGTGGTTTACGCCAGGGTCTCTTTCAATAGAATTTAGCCCTCTTTCACACCAGATAACGGTCGTGTTTTCCATGATAAGCGGTAGTTCGATGGGAACAATTCCATCGCCCTCTTTACTATAACCGTTTTTACTTAAAGGAAATTGGTCAAACATAAAATCGGGTCGAAAGGAGGCTAAGGCTTCGGAATCCATTCTTTTGGTAATATTGATAGCGGAACTCATATTATGTACCCCAACTCCTCTATTCGCCTCGACAATGACGTTATTTCTACAAATAACTCCTCTACCTTTCATACCCAATCCTTGTCCTGTATAGAGGTAATCACCATAAAATAGATTGGCTTCATAAGGATCAAAAGTATGCCCTTTTTTAATATCCACCACTAAATTATTATCCCAAAAACCCGTTTCATTCCCAACCTCAGAGACAATTCCCGCACCCGTTATATCATACACTACATTATCGGAAACATTGGCGTGAGCATCATGATGGGTAATGCCCCAACCTGGATTCCCTCGGACTACATTTCCTGTTACTTGTGCTAAATTAGTTCCGTTGGCAGCTCCTGTTTGATGCAAATGAATGGAATAACGCCCCCGATGATTGGTAATATGGTCTTTTGGCGAATCAACCATTTGGGAACATTCTTGTCCAAGTGGGGAAACATAAGACTGGTGTACCTTGGGTTCTACCCAATGACTCCAAGTTAAATCATCCAATAACTGACTTTTATTGGTTCTCCCCATTTCTAGAAAAGCAGCATTTTTAATTTGAATATTGGTGGAATTGTGCATCACCATAAGGTGTCCTCTTTGGGTAACCGTAGCCGTATTGGTAGAAATGAAACGAATATTCCTATCCAAATTACCGACAAAACAATGTAAATTATCTTCAGTCCGACCATAATGGTTATTACCTAATTGATTTTGGGTGGTAATACTATTTCCATTTATACTGCCAATAATAGCTGTTTCTGTTCCTGGATAAGCTACTCCCAAATTACCGCCCCTTGTAATTAATATCTCATCTCCAACTTTCCATCCAGTAGGACCGGTTTCCATGGATACCTCAGAATGATTTCTTTCGGCATTCGCACTTAATTTAGCCATTACTGATTTTTCTTGACCAATAATTTCTACTTCTCCCATGGTTACCAAACCAATAGATAATTGAGTAGTATCCCAATTGTATCTACCCAAAACACCTACGCCGTCAGTTACATTTTCTACAAAGGTTTTGGTGACCGTTGTATTTCCCGCTAAGGCTCTTTGATAGTCTTTAAATCGTCTATCAGGGCCCGTTACATAATTGTATCTGGAAACGGTGGCTTCATCACTAAAATGATTGAGGGCTTCCGTATTCCAATTTTGCGTATAACCGCTTGTTCCATTCTTGTGCGCTTCAATATCAAAGGGCTTAATTTGTACTTCGATATGACCATCCGTGACGGTGTTGGCATGAAATTCCGTTTTTGACTGCATCGTGCCAATGTAGGTATCAAAAGTTAATTTGGTTGTATCATTGGCATTAGACTGCTTACAAGTAAAAGTACCATCGACTCGAATAGCAAAAATATGTGCTTCGGACTGGCCTTCGTAAGTGACCGTTATATCTGTTGGAATCACAACAATAGCGGCATCATTAGGAATTGTACCTTCTTCCCAAGTACTTTCCGAAAACCAAGCACCTGATTGTTTGGCGGTATGCGTAGCGGCATTCGTAGGGATTAAATTTTGAAGTGCATGTTGGGCAGCGCTATTAATGTTTAGGAGGGAACAAAAAATTAGTGTTAAAAGTAGAGATGGATTTAATTTCATTGATGTAGGCATTGAATAAGGTAATTTAGTCTTTTTAGACTACCCCTAGAGGAGATTCTAGTG
>JAFMDF010000408.1 GCA_017857395.1 Bacteroidota bacterium
AGTTATTGATATTCATTGATTTAACAGTATTATAAAGCGACTTTTCTTGTCGCACATTTTACATTTTGTTAGTGATTCGTTTTTCCTCTAGTTTTATTGTTTGTGTACTATATCGTTTGTCCAAAAGTTAATAAATTATTATCAGGGTCAAGAACAGAAAATTCTTTTTGTCCCCAAGGCTTAATTTCTAAATTCCCATTGGGGTGAATACTTGTTTTTTTGTCCAATAAAAATTGGTATAATTTGTCAATTTCATCAGTTCTAATATAAACTTGTCCATAGTTTTTTTTGGGGTCAAGTTCTTTAAACTCAAAAAAATGAATTTGAATGTCGTCTTTTTCAACCATCAAATAGCCATCAAAATCAGCATTTCCAAATTCTTCAAAGTCTAATTTATTAAGGTAAAAATCTTTTGTAATTGCCTTATCTCGCATCGGCAACTTTGGGTTTATTTCTTTCAACATATTATATACTTTTGAAGAGTAATTACTTTTAGCTTTATGATGCTGATTTTTAATCTTTTAACGACTCCTATCAATTCCTAAATTTAAGAAATAGTATTGTACTTCCAAAAATCTTCCAACAGGTAAGAAATTTGATATTAAATATTATCCACTTAAAGTAGCCTTTACGATAAAAGGCTTAGTCCTTACAGAACACCAAATTCTGAAAGCACTAAGCCTTTTAATATAATAGTAGTCAATCCCTACTTATAAATCTTGTCAAACGACAAAATCAATCAATCAAATTTCTACAAAAAATACATCACACAAAACAATCCTACGCCTCCTAATACAATCGTATAAGGCAAAGCCATCCAAATCATTTTTGTATAAGATAAGCGAATCGCAGGAGCTAAAGCCGACGTCAATAAAAATAGAAAAGCAGCCTGTCCATTTGGAGTCGCTACACTCGGTAAGTTCGTACCTGTATTAATCGCAATGGCTAGGTTTTCAAATTCTTCTCTAGTAATCGTACCAGCATCAAAAGCGGCCCTTACTTCATTAATATAAACGGTTGCGACAAAGACATTATCACTAATCATCGACAAGACTCCATTCGCCAGATAAAACATGGTTGGTTGAATAGATTTATCCATCGCTAATACGCCATCAATAATTGGCGTAAATAAATGTAAGTCGTGAATCATCCCCACAATAACAAAAAATACAGCTAATAAAGCGGTAAAAGGCAAAGCTTCTTCAAAAGAATGCCCAATTTTATGTTCGTCTATAATACCCGTAAAGGCAGTTTGTAGCACAATAATCGCCAAACCAATTAAACCAACTGGTGCCCAGTGATTCGCCAAGGCGATGATCAAGAACACGGCTGCAATGGCTTGTACCTTAATGGCATATTTCTCTTTATCTGTTCTATTGGAATCCTGTTCATCTACATATCCTTGGATAATGGTTCTTACTTGTTCTGGTAATTTACCTCCAAAGCCAAACCAGCCAGTTAATTCTAGCGCCACTACTGTTAATAATCCACTTGCTAAAACAGGCATGGTAATAGGTGCCATGGCATAGAAAAATTCCATGAAATTCCAATCCAATTTAGCCGCAATTAATAAGTTTTGTGGCTCTCCTACTTGGGTACAAACACCTCCTAAAGCTGTACCAACTGCTCCGTGCATCACCAAACTACGCATAAAACTACGGAATTGCTCTAACGTATCCCCCCCCATTTCTTCTCTATCTGGAACGCCACTTTCATCATAATCGGTATTACTGGAATGGACTTTATGATAGACTTGATAAAAGCCTACAAAAACTCCAATTAATACAGCAGTAACCGTTAAAGCATCCAAAAAAGCACTCAAAAAAGCGGCTAGAAAGGAAAATAATAAGGAGAGTACTAGCTTTGATCTAACCTTTATGAAAATTTTACCGAAGACATACATCAGCAAAGGTTTCATAAAATAGATTCCTGCCACCATAAAGACTAAAAGCAGAATTACATCTAAATTTCCTTCTATTTCATGGAAGACCGTTGCTGGACTTGTCAATCCCAATAATACAACCTCAAAAGCAATCAATCCACCTGCTTGCAATGGATAACATTTAAGTGCCATTGCCAAAGTCAAAATAAATTCAGCTATGACAACCCAACCAGTAACAGTTGGCCCAGCGGTGAATAATAAAATTGGATTTAAAATCAAAAAAGCTATAATCGTCTTTTTATACCAGTCTGGTGAATTTCCTAGAAATGATTTGTACGCCTCCATAAATATCTGTCCGTAGTTAAAGTTGATTTCCTTTTGTTAAAAGTAGCTAGCTATTACACAAAATAAATTACCTCTTGTAATTTTTAAAAAATTTGAATAATGGCATTTTTTTTAAATTAAAAATTATTTTAGGAAAAAAACGGGTGAAAAATTGTATAAAATGCCCTTTTTAGGTGTATTTTATAATGAAAGGACAATATAGTAATTCTATAAAATAATACACATAAGCGTACGAATTTTATTTTATTTTAAAAGATTACTTTTGCTTATAATTAGCCGCAACTGATTTCGCTAAAAAACGTTATTAAAGAAAAAGTCCTAATCAAATATTTAATCTATACAACCGATGACTGTTAATTCACCGCAATTCGGTCTGACCGAAGAACAAAATGCTGTTTTAGAAGCTGCCGACCAATTTGGAAAAACCTACTTGTATCCATTATCCGAAAAAATGGACAATGAAGAATGGTGGCCAACTGGGATTTTTAAGCAAATGGGAGAAATGGGTTTATTGGGCGTAACCGTAGACCCTAAATATGGAGGCGTTGGCATGAGTTACCTCTCCGCTGGTTTAATTGCGCAAGCGTTCGGTCGTTGGAATCATGCGGTCGCTTTAAGTTGGGTGGCGCATGATAATCTTTGTGTAGATAATATTTATAGAAATGGTTCTGAATTTATACGAGAAAAATATTTACCTGGACTTTGTTCTGGCGAATTAGTGGGTTGTTTAGCCTTAACAGAACCAGGGGCTGGCTCAGATGCCTTAGGTTCTATGCGTACTACTGCTCGAAAAGAAGGAAATGAATATGTGTTGAATGGTCGAAAAATGTATATTACCAATGGCCCTATTGCAGACATCACTCTAGTATATGCCAAAACAGACCTCCATGCAGGTTCTAAAGGTATCACTGCATTCGTCGTAGAAACCAACACCCCAGGTTTTGGTGTAGCACAAAAGCTAACAAAAATGGGTTTTCGAGGCAGTCAAACAGCGGAATTGGTTTTTGATGAAGTTCGAGTGCCTGCTGAAAATATTTTAGGTATTGAAAATAGAGGGCATGTCGTTGTGATGAGTGGACTGGACTTTGAAAGAGCGATGATTGCACCTATTAACTTAGGGATAAGTGAAAGAGCTTTGGAAATATCAATAGCATATTCTAAAATCCGAGAGCAATTTGGTAAGCCTATCTCTAGTTTCCAAATGATACAGTCCAAATTAGCCGATATGTATGTTTGGGCAGAAACAAGTCGTGTTTTTGTTCATAAAGTACTTGCCGAATGCGATGCCGCTGATAAAAAAGAAAGTGGTCGTGGGCCTATCCATATGCAAACCGCCGCTTCCGTAATGTATGCCGCTAATATGTGTAATAAAATCTTAAATGAGATGGTGCAAATTCATGGCGGAACTGGTTATATCTGGGAATCTGAAGCGAATCGTTTGTTTAGAGCTACTAAATTATTGGAGATTGGAGCTGGAACTACGGAGGTTCGAAAGATGATTATTAGTAAGGGATTGTTACTGTAGCACCAAGCTTTACTTGGTTTTTTAACATGGATGAATACCACAGATGATATTTTTCGCTAGTGATTATAACCTAGGAATAAACATTGAGCACAGTATGATAAATTCTGAATATAGATACCCAATAATGAGAAATATCAAAGAATACAGATTAATTTTGAAGTTTGGAACTTACTAATTCAGCATTTAAGACTAGAATATTCCTGCCTACTGCAGTTACAAATTGCTTATTTCTTTCTCCTACGTTTTATCGCTTTATCCCAAGGAATACCGATTAATTCTTCCAATGAAATTTTTGCTTTATTCACATTTGACTGAGCAATAGCAGTAGCTTCCTTAGCTCCATAGAAATTTGCAGAAGCGGCCGTAAAGTCCTTAAAATCTACTTTATCGCTTTGGAATTGTTCTTTGACTAAAGTATATACTGATTCAGCTTCCTCCGCTGCTTGTGTTTTCGATTTTAAAACAGCAACTGCTAACTCGTGATCTTGATAACGCAATAATACCTCTGCTCTTACCTTTAGTTTTTGTTGATTTTCCTCTAGTTCGATAATTTTGGCTTCTTGCTCAGCTATTTTGGTTCTTGCTGGTCGAGATAAAATAGCCCCTAAATTTACCCCTAAGCTAAAATTATAAATCGGAAAAAATAAATTTTCATTAACCGCAGTAGAAGTAGTTAAATGTGATTCATTTAAATTAAAGGTCGCATTCGCATCCAATAATTCCCACCAAGTTAATTTTTTTCGTTGGGCAGCTATTGCTAATTGTTCTTTATAGATGGCATTGCCAGGACTATTATACCAAGCCCATTGCACCAGCTGGTCTTCAAAAGTACGAGCCGATTGTCCTTCAGGCGGAACAACTCTACTAAAATCCATATCCTGTCCAAAGGAAAATTGTACGAATAGCAAACAACAAATGAGGGTTATATAATGCTTCAAATTGATGGTATCTAATTGGTTTGTCAACTGTAGATTTTATAAAAGGACAGTTATTAAATTGGTTTTTAAAAATAGGAAAATTAAAGAGAATCCTAAGTTTAACCAATTAAAACCAAAATTCTATTTGACTAAAATTATCATAACTAATCATTCAACTTTTATGCCGAATCAAGAGGGAAAAAAAATTACGAGCGGAGTCAATAGTTTTATTATTAATTTGTCCTATTATTGGAGTAATTGAAGGATAAAGATAGTTCGATTAATTCATAACATTTTTACTCTCCATCAATTCCAAATCTGCTTCTGCCTCAAAATCTTTGAGTCTAGCAATAATCGCGAGACAAATATAAAAATGAATACTGGTAGGTAATTGAACAATAGCTTCTTGTACATAACTTGCCAGAATTAACATAAACATCATCGTAGTAATCGCTAAATAAATGATTTTTATCTGTTCATTTTTAGCCCTCAAGTAATATCGAATCCCCATGCTCACAATGACAAACAAAAGCCAACAATACAGCAGATAACCTATCCAACCCAATTCAACTGCGACTCTTACAAATCCACTATCTGGCGGAAAACCTGCCAAAAAAGAATCGGGAGAAAACCGTTCTCCCCACTCCCCTACACTACCAAGTCCCCCACCAAAAGGATGCGTTTGAATAAAGGGTTTTATTTTTTCTTGATTTTCTTCTCTGACGTCCATCGTATCCCCACTTTTATCTGGCATAAAAGCAGATTGAATCCTAAATAAAACAGCATTTCCTGTTGATTTTAATAAAAAGGCACCGCCTAATAAACCGACAATTCCCATTGCTATAATTACATTCCGCTTTAGACTAAGCATCGTAAATACCGCAAAACCAAAGGGTACCAATACAACAGGTGTTCGAGAACCTGCATAAGCAATCGCCAGCAACATGGATATTCCAGCTATACCTAGTATCCCTTTTTGCCATAATTTAAATTTACCAATCATCAATATAAAGCACATAACTGCCATATAAGACATGTAAATACCATAGTTGGTAGGGTCTGAAAAGAAGGAAAAAACCCGCATTCTAGACCATTGAAAAATCAATTGAAATCTAGTAGGGTCAGAATATAACCAAACGGTTTCAAAATCAGTAAAACCAAAGAATTCTTGTTTTAAACCATAAAGCGCAGAGGCAAAACCTAAGCCCAACATAAACTTATAAATATTAATAACTCGACGATAACTACTTAAGGCATAGGAAGCTATAAAATATAATAAAATCAATAAGGCCATACTCCGAACGGTAAAAGCCCAAGCCATTCTAGAAGTCGCTACTGGATTAATAACTTGTATTAGACTATAAAAAACCCACACGCCAATTGGTAAGGAAATTGGATTTTTGGCAAAAGATAAATCCCGCTCTCGGATTTGTTTCATAATAACTCCTAGCGCCAAAACAACCAATAGTAAATCCAACGAAAGTCCATAAGGTAAATCTACGATTTTGCCCAAAAAAGAGACTAATATAGACATGATTAATATCACGTAAAGTCCCAAATAAATATTAAAAATAGCTCCAAACACTAAAAAAGTGCCTATGGTAAGCACCAGTAAACCACCTCCACCCAAAAAACCTAATTTACCAACAGCTACTGCAACAAAAACAGCTACTAAAGTAAGTAGAAACACCCCTAAAACAGTGTTCAACTTTTCCATTAGAAAATGATGTTTGATCCATCTTTTAATTATCCGCTGCATAGTTGTTTGTTCTTTGTTTTAAAGAGCCGTCAGAAGTCAGACCATTTATTTTTCGACCTGATTTCTATCTATGTATTCGCCAAATTAGTACCATTCAAGTATCGAAAAACTCGATTCATAGAAGCCTTTGTCAAACTTCCTTCATCTAATAATCTTCGATCACTTGTCCATACTCGATTATCAGAATGCACTAAAACAATCTCTCCATATTCTTTATACAAACTTTGTGCTAACCAACCATCTTCACTTCTCTGATTCTGAAATTCTAATTTTTCAGGGTCATATCCACCAACCGCCAAAGCTTGTGCTTTTCTAAAACCTGTATTAAATCCTACTGCATTGATACATAAGTCAATCCCTTTTCGTCGGTTAAACATCAATTCTCCGCCAAACTCGTGCATTGCCAAGCCTATTCGATTAACCCTTCTAGTAGGGATGAAAGAATATCGACCGTAAACGACTGCTACATTATCTCTATTAAATAAGGTTTGTATAAATTGATTGCCCCAGTCGGGAGGATAAATACTATCTGCATCTGCACTTAAAATAAACTTTCCTCTCGCTTTTTCTAGTCCTAATTGTCTTGCATACGTTCTACCTTGAACAGGTTGAAAGATAGAATCTACGCCAAGTCGGTCTAGAATTTCTTGCGTTCGGTCATTGGAATTATTATTGACCACCAATAATTCTGTAGGTACTCTTGGCCTTAATTCCGAAAAGGAGGAGAGCGTACTCAATAAGTTCTCTTCCTCATTATAAGCAGGAATTACAATTGAGGCTACAGGGTCTGCTACGTTAAATTTCGATAAACCTCGTTTAATAATTTCTGCTTTTGCCACAGTCACTTTATCATAATTCCGAAAATCAAAAAAATGTCGTTTGACCCAATCTGGTGTAGTAAATCTATTTATCATAGTATAACGCTAGGTTCGCTCAAATTTTTGATTAATACATAAATTACACGAAATAA
>JAFMDF010000409.1 GCA_017857395.1 Bacteroidota bacterium
CTATGTTCCCAGATGTTTGTAATGATAATTGTGCTGATCCACAGACCATTTCAGGGCTTGCACCAGGGAAATATATTGTACGAATAGAACAATCTAGCGGCGGTAGTGTGGATTTTTGTGTAAAAGAAATAGCTGCGATTGTTACGGGTGCTGGTAACGATTATTGCAAAAATGTGCAAGTTGTCGGAGGGGTGAGTTCCATTACGGTTAGCGGAGTAAATGCACCGTGGCATAAAATCCAATATAAATTGGAAAACGGCCCTATGTTCCCAGATGTTTGTAATGATAATTGTGCTGATCCACAGACCATTTCAGGGCTTGCACCAGGGAAATATATTGTACGAATAGAACAATCTAGCGGCGGTAGTGTGGATTTTTGTGTAAAAGAAATAGCTGCGATTGTTACGGGTGCTGGTAACGATTATTGCAAAAATGTGCAAGTTGTCGGAGGGGTGAGTTCCATTACGGTTAGCGGAGTAAATGCACCGTGGCATAAAATCCAATATAAATTGGAAAACGGCCCTATGTTCCCAGATGTTTGTAATGATAATTGTGCTGATCCACAGACCATTTCAGGACTTGCACCAGGGAAATATATTGTACGAGTAGAACAATCTAGTGGCGGTGACATCAATCGTTGTGTAGTAGAAATAGCAGCGATTGTAATAAGTACTGCAGCTATTGATTATTGTAAAGAGGTAGTCGTAAATGGAGGTGTTGGTACTATTAGTATTGATGGCATTACTGCTCCTTGGAACAAAGCACAATACCGCAGCAGAGATAATGATGTTTATTACGATTTGTGTAACGATAATTGTGGATATTCCCAAACCTTTAGTGGCATCCCTGTAGGTTCTTATTTAGTAAAAATAGAGCAATCAAGCGGCGGAGATTATAATTACTGTAGTGTGGAATTACCTGTCGAGGTCATTTCTAGTTCCAGTTTTAGCTATTGTGATGATGTGGAAATTAAGGCAAGTGGTTCAAAAATTATTATCAAAGGGGTCAATGCACCTTGGAATCGAATTCAAATCAAAGGCCCTTCTACCAACCATGAGCCTTATACTGTTTGTGATGATAATTGCTATAGTTCAAATTATACCCATATTGAAATAAGCAATCTAAAAGCAGGTCATTATGACGTTATGACGGAGGAGTCCAATGGTCAATATAGTTATTGCAAGGTCAATCGAACAGTATATGTTTCGGCTAGTTTAACTAGTGATAATACGGCAGGTAGTCGAGTCCTCTTTTCGGATAATGAAGATTTGATTCTAGAAGCAGCTTTGGAATTAGAACTCGCTGAGGGAATAAGACCTAATCCTAATAAATTTACGCTAAGCGATAAGGAAGAAGGATTAAATGCAACAACTAATCTAGTTATTCCTGCGAATATAGCAGCTATTCAAATGTATCCAAATCCTGCAAAAAGTGAGGTTTTTGTAAATTTAGCTCCATTTTCAGGCAAAAAGGCAATTATTCACATTGTCAATCAACTGGGTGCGTTGGTGAAAGAAGTCACAATAGAAGAAATTACCGAAGCCCCTATAGCCTTTAATTTATCAAATATTGAGAATGGGCTATATTTTATGCGTGCTAGTATTGAAGGAAATCAATCTGTAACGAAGAAGTTTATGGTTCATAAGTATTAAATAATCCAAGTTGCGGAGAATAGAGAACAGAGAGTAGAGAAGTGAGATAAACCTATGAAATTGCCAAATTTTAGGTAAATTTTCTAAGAATTTATGTTTTGTAGGTAGTTTTAGTCTCTTTTCTCTGCTCTCTGTTCTCTATTCTCCGCAACTTAAGTTAAATAGACTAAGTTGCGGATTGCAAGTTCAAAATAAGTCGGTTTTGAATAAAATTACATAAAAACCCGCATTCTGAAACTTGTAAACCACAAGTCAATTTAAACCCGCCCCTCTGAAAAAATCAGACGGGCGGGTTAATTTCTCTGCAATCGTTTGCATTATTCTGCCTTACAATTTTCTTCACATTTAAAGAATCTGCCCACGTTCTTTCGCTGCCAAACTAACATCCAATTCCTTGCGAACTTCAGCAACTACTGCTTCTTTTTTCAATAGTTCCGCCGCCTTCTTTTTCCCTTCTAAAGACCGCAAGCGACGAGGTTGCCGCTCCAAAGCTCTATCAAAAGTCGTCAAAGCTGCCTCCAGTTGATTATTATCCAATAACCATTCTCCATAAGCTTCATGGACAGGTTTTAAAATACTAGGCGGGCCAAAAGAATAACTTAATTTTTCATCCAAAGCCATCCCTTTTTCAAACCATGTTTTAGCCATTTCCATGTCTCCATTTAAACTAGCCAAATACGCTTGCAATTCCATTTCCATGACATGCGCCATATCGATTTCTAGTTGATTTGGTGGTTTACTAGCATAGCCACCTGCACTACACATAGCAAAACCCGAATCGCCAACTATATTTTGTGCTTTTTTACGTCTATCACTCATTTCTTTAATTACCGTAGTTACTTTTGGCGCATCTTTTTGATGGTAAGCAATCATCCCTTCTAGGAAATCATGTCCTGCTTTTTTAGTTAAATTTAAATCACTTACATCTACTGCTAATGCTGCCCACTCATCGTCCCAAGTATTCGTTTCCACCATTTGAGCGCCTTTCATTGCCAATAAATAACCTCTTGCCTTTTTATTAGGAACAGCATTTTTATATTTAACCATGTCCTGCAAAATCTTATTAGCTTTATCAAACTCTCCTCTTTGTAAAAAGCCGTATTGCAACCAATTAAAAGCATGATAACTTCGAGCATCATCTTTTAAGGCTTTTCTTTCCATTCTTTTCACACTCGCATTCCAAGAAGCAATATTAGAAGTGACCACATCGTCCCATCTTCCTAAAGCGACATAAATATGCGAAGGCATGTGTAGTGCATGCGCTGCATCTGGCGCAACTTTGGCATAGCTATCTGCCGCTGCTTTGGCTAAATGTGCATGCACAGGGTCATCATACGAATGAATTAAATAATGCAAAGCTCCTGGGTGATTTGGGTTTTCTTTGATAATGCCTTGGACAATTCTGGCACTCTTATCGTATAATTTCGCATCTCGTCCATTTCGAGAAGCCCCCAAAAGAGAAATAGCATAAAAAGAAGCAATTTCATTATTATCGGGATATTTTTGTGTCAAGCCTTCCAAAAATTGATTATAAGCGACATCTCGTTCATACTTTGTACCTGTTCCAAAAAGGATTTCTAGAGAGCGAAAAAAGTCTTTTTGCAATTCCGTCGCCGCTAATTTTTCTCTTTCCTCTGCAGTTGTGGCTAACTTATTTAAGACGTTCAATGCTTTGTCTTTTTCCTGTCGTTGCCAAAGGGAATGGTTATAAGTCATCGCTTCTCCCCAATAGGCCATCGCAAAAGTACTGTCCAATTTTTGTGCTTCTAGAAATGCAGTTCGAGCATCTTCATATTCAAAACTATGCAATAATAATAATCCTTTTTCAAAAGCAGGTTCGGCTATACTATTGCCGCTAACATCAAAAGCTATATCTCCTAATTTCGATGTTTTTTCGCTTTCTGTTAGCGCATTTTCTTTTGTAGAATTGGCGCAAGCAAAAAGTAAGCAACAACTAAAAAAAAAGAGCAAAGATAATTTAAAGGTATGCACGATAGAAGATTTTTTTGTGAAAAAAGCGTTATTTGAAAACTAAGGTAAGTAATTTATTATAAATCCAATAAATTTAAAGCAGCTTAGGAAGGAGCTATAAATAAGGGAATAGGAAAACAATGGTATTCTTTTAAAATAAGCAGAAATAATATTGAAAAAGGCGATGCATTCCTACTGATTGCATCGCCTTTTTCGTAAAAATAAATCGTCTCCATTCCGATTAAAAATTACTACTATTCTTATCTCGGATAATATCTTTCAATTCTTTTAAAAATTCATATTGATTAGGCAAGACTTTTTTGACCGCTTCTTTAATCGCAAAATAAGTTCCTCTTTGCTCCAAATCAGGAATCATTTCCTTAATCGTCGCTTTCATAAAATGAGCATCTTCCTTAATCAAACTTTTTAAAGAAGGAATGTCATGCCAATCCCCTTCTACCGCAATGGCATTTTCTGACTCACCTTCTACATTTTCTACAGGATCTAACTCAAAAGTTTGGTCTCTTTGTAATAAAGCAATGGCTTTGGATGGGTCATTGATTTTACCTTGTGGAAAAGTCCATTCCTCATTGGCTTGATTTTTTTCAGTAGGATTTACTAAAAAAACTTCTAAACCTTTTTCTCGAATTCTATAAATAATCAAATTTGCTTTATCTAAAAGTGCCATTTATTTATTGTCTAGTCAGTAAAACGATTAGTTGTTAAACAGAGTGGAGGTAAAAATGTTGCGAGGATAAGGAAGTGTAAAGTTACATAAAATAATTTATTTAAATACCACAAAGCGCATCAATCGTTGTTCTCAAGCCGATGAATAATAACTCTTTGCCTTCTTTAGTAACAAAACTATCTTCATCATCCACTAAAGCATCTTCTACAAACGCCAATAAATCTTCTTGTGGATATTTATCAAAAAAGACATTTAACTTATCATTGAATCCTTTAGCACTTGTTTCATTAAATAAGGTCCAATTTCTTTCTTCAACCTCTTCTATTTTTTCTGAATCAAGCATAGTCATTGCTGCAACTTCGGCGTCCACAGCTTTCCAAATAACCAATGCCAAGTACAAAAGATATTCCCTTTCTTCATCTGTCAATAACTTAAAACTTTCAGAAAGTAAGTAAGAAAATAGAATAGGCTGCTTCGCCTGCATATCTCCAATAGCTTTGTCATAACTGTTTTCTTGGTTATCCAAAGCATCGGTAATGCTATCAATTATTTGTTCTGAAATAAAAGGTACGGTCATTCAAATTTAATTTATTGACAAAATTAAGCTTAAAAAATGATATTTTCAGTAATCTAAGAGATAACGCATTCCTCCTAATATTCCTTTTTTCCTAAAAAAGCAGTAGATTCGCCTTTCAAGTTTTGATTTATTAAAATTTGTTATTACAAAAAGTAAAATTGTCCAAATTATTTTTAAATTTATAGTATGAAAAAAATAATCACCAATACTTCCAGAAGGAAATTTATGAAGCTTACTGGATCCACCTTAGCCGCTAGTTCTGTAGGGTTTAATATTTTAGCCAATAATCAACCAAAACATCTTTTTAATGCCGACACTTTAAAAGTGGGCTTGATTGGTTGTGGTGGTCGTGGAACGGGCGCAGCTGTACAAGCATTAAATGCAGAAGCCAATGTGGCGTTAACCGCAATGGCAGACGTCTTTCCAGAAAACATGACGGTTGCCTTTAATGGTTTAATGGATGAAGATATAGCAGATAAAGTAAAAGTCCCCGATAATCAAAAATTTATCGGATTTGATGCCTATAAAAAAGTCTTAGCAACAGATGTAGATGTCGTTATTTTAGGTACACCACCTAATTTTAGACCTGCCCATTTAGAGGCGTGTATTGCTGCTGGAAAACATGTCTTTTTTGAAAAACCAGTTGCTGTTGATGCGCCAGGAATTAGACGAGTTATGGCAACAGCAAAAGAGGCGAAGGCTAAAAACTTAGCCTTTATGTCTGGTTTCTGTTGGCGGTATGATTATCCGAAAAGAGATACTTTTCAACGGGTATTGGATGGGCAAATTGGCGATGTACTTTCAATTTATAATACCTATAATACAGGAGCTTCTTGGTGGAGAGAAACGAAGCCTAGTTGGGGTAAATTAAAGAAAGAATTAAGAAATTGGGTCTATTATAATTGGTTGTCAGGTGACCATATTGTCGAACAAGCGATTCATAGTTTGGATATGATGTCTTGGGCAAAGGGTGATGTATTACCTGTGAGTGCTTCTGGAGTTGGTGGTCGTCAAAGTAGAGTCGAGGAACAATATGGTAATATTTATGACCATTTTGCGATAACTTATGAATACCCAGATGGTTCTAGAGGATTACATCATAGTCGCCAACAAAAAGGAACAGACCGAGCTTATGGGATAGAAATGTTGGGCACAAAAGGTCGTTGTGATATTAATGTTTGGAATCATCACGAAATAAAAGGCGAAACCAATTGGCGCTGGGAAAAAGAACACGACAAAAAGGATAAAAATAATATGTACCAAACGGAACATGATGAATTATTTGCATCTATCCGAAGTGGGAATCCAATCAACGATGGTCTTCGTGCAGCGAATAGTACGATGTTAGCAATTTTGGGTAGAATGGTGGCTTATACAGGTAAAACGATTACTTGGGAAGAGGCCTTAAATTCACAAGAAATCCTTGGCCCTAAAGTGGAAGATTTTAACTGGGACTTAGACTGGAAAATGGCAGATATTGCTAAGCCTGGAGCGACTAAGTTTATCTAAAAATCGATAGTAAATCATGGTGACTTTGAAAATCACCATGATTTTAGAACGAAAAACCAAACCAATGCCTATACCAACTAGAAGAACTTTCCTCAAACAAAGTGCCGTAGCAACTGCTTCGCTGGCTTTTTTATCGAATGCTTACTGTGCGACACCTTCTAATAAAATCATTACTAATTCAAGTCAACCTTTAATCAAAAAGAGTTTGAAGTTTGGGATGATTAAAGAAGATTTATCCATTTTAGATAAATTTAAATTAGTCAAAGATTTAGGTTTTCATGGGATAGAATTGGATAGTCCAAATGAGTTGACGGAAAAAGAAATTCTAAACGCTAGAGACAAAAGTGGTTTAGAAATCCCTGGTACCGTTAATTCTTTTCATTGGAAAATGCCAATTTCTGACCCAGACCCAACAGTACGGGCAAAATGTGTGGACTCTATGAAAACCGCTTTGCGAGACACTAAAAAATATGGCGGAACGACGGTTTTATTAGTGCCAGGGGTTGTGAATGAAAAAGTGTCTTATGCAGATGCTTATGAACGTTCCCAAGCAGAAATCAGAAAAATGCTACCTGTTGCGGAGGAAACAGGCGTTAAAATAGCTATTGAAAATGTTTGGAATAATTTTTTAATTAGCCCCTTGGAGGCAGCCCGCTATATTGATGAGTTTGAAAGTCCGATGATTGGTTGGTATTTTGATGTTGGTAATATTGTTCGCTATGGCTGGCCTAATCAATGGATTCAAGCGCTAGGCAAGCGGATTATTAAAATAGACATTAAAGATTATAGTCGCAAAAAACAAACCCAAGAAGGCATTTGGGAAGGCTTTAAAGTAAAATTAGGAGATGGTGATGCTGACTGGCCTGCCGTTAATGCAGCTTTAAAAGAAGTCGGCTATCAAGGTTGGGGTTCTGCAGAAGTAGCAGGTGGAGATAGGGTTCGTTTGCAAGAAATTTCAGAGCGAATGGATCGTTTGTATGCTGCT
>JAFMDF010000410.1 GCA_017857395.1 Bacteroidota bacterium
ATTTTTCTTGTAAAAAGTTGGGGAACTTTTTAGCCTCGTTTGCACAGCCTATACTAATTGTGATAGCCTGAAGGCGGCAGAAAGATTAACTTCAATCACTTTATCCCATTCTTTGGTTGGGAACGCTACTGCTGGATGCCGTGCTATTGTACCACCATTATTAACAAGGATGTCAATCCGCTTTGTTTTTTTGATGGCTTTTTGATACAGTTTTTCTACTGATTTTCTCTGGCTCAAATCAGCAGCAATACCGAGTCCTTTACCACTTAATTTTTTGATGGCTTTGAGGGTTTGATCGGTACCTCCTTTTCGAGAACTACTACAGATAACGGTAGCACCAGCCTGTGCAAGACCAATAGCAATTGCTTGCCCTAAACCTCGACTTGCACCTGTGACCAATGCTACTTTATTTTTTACTGAAAATAAATTCATTTTTTTTAAATAGTATTATGTATTCTTTAGAAATAAAAAGTACCACAGAATTTTGGTGAAAATAGTATATTCTGTGGTATTTGACATTTTATAAAACAATAAATCTTTACCTCAAATCCTTAATTGCACAACCATCCATATCTCCATAATCTAAATTTTCGCCTGCCATTCCCCATATAAAGGTATAAGGGCAAGTGCCTGCACCAGAGTGAATAGACCATTCAGGAGAAATAACTGCTTGTTCATTGTGCATCCAAATATGCCGAGTTTCATCTGTTTGACCCATGAAATGAGAAATAGCTTGACCTTCGGGAACCTCAAAATAAAAATAAATTTCCATTCTTCGGTCATGCGTATGCGCAGGCATGGTATTCCAGACACTTCCTCTCTTTAATTCTGTCATCCCCATTTGTAATTGACAAACATCGACCACACTAGATACAATTAGCTTTCGGATAGTTCGCTCATTAGAAGTATCCATACTGCCCATTTCCACAATTTCAGCATCTTTGCCGGTAATTTTTTTGGTAGGATACTCCTTGTGTGCAGGAGCGGAGTTGAGGTAGAAGTGCGCTGGTTTTTTGGGGTTATCACTCGAAAAAACAACTTTTTTATTCCCTCGACCTATATAGAGGGCTTCTTTGTATTTGAGTGTGTAGCTTTTCCTTCCTACCTTTACGGTTCCTTTTCCGCCCACATTGATAATGCCCAGTTCTCGTCTTTCTAAAAAATAATTAGCTCTTAGTGGGTCAATGGTTTCAAGATGTAAACTTTTCTTAGTAGGGACTGCACCGCCAGCGATGTAGCGGTCAAAATGCGTATAGGTTAAATTTATCTCTCCTGCTATCATTACCTTTTTAATCAAAAAATCCTTACGAATCCTACTCGTATCATAACTTTTAAAATCCGTAGGATTACAAGTGTATCTTGTCTCAAATTTAGTTGCCATTATTATTTTTTTGATTTAAAATATGTTTTAAAACCATAGATTACTGCCAATAGAGTAGTGTATATTAAAGTAGTAGCCATCCTTAATTTGTTTGGTTTTGGTAGCTTTTTAGATAGTCAATTGCCTGCTGAACGGTTAGAATGTTTTCTGCCTCTAAAGCAGGAATTTCAACATTAAATCGTTGCTCTACTTCCATGACCATTTCCGAAAAATCTAAGGAATCTAGTCCTAAATCTTTGTAAAAGCTTGCTTTAGCAGTAATGGCTTTGGGAGCTATCCCCATTCCAACCAATACTTTATATACTTCATTTTTTATATTCATATTCTTTTTTGTTTTTCAATTCATTTCTTATGAAAAAGGCAATTCTACTTCACAAACTTTTTAATTATTTTTTTGAAATCTTCCTCCGATTTCACTTGACTATTTCCTTGCTCCCAAGCTGCTAGGAAAGCATATTCTACGCCATCTACGGGTGCATTTTTAAAGATATAAGTATGGGTTAAATCATCCTCAATTTTTTCAGCGTGTAAATTTTTATCTGCAAAAATCGCCATACCCATATAGTCCTTATGAAAAGACTGTTTACCCCAAGTATAAGCATAAAACTTATTGCCATTTTCGCCTGTTTGGTCAGTATCTATGTGTTTAACTATACCCGTTGCGAAATAAGCACCTTCTGGTAGTTGCCCTCTGGTTATTTTTAAATTGATACTCGAATAGGGTTGACCCGCAGCTATAGACCAATCTTGTATTACATCCATTTTTTGCCCTGCAATATCTAAATCGGTAAAAGTGGTGCTAATGATGGATTGATTATCTCCATTTTCCACTACTACAATTTCTTTTTTGGCAGATTGAGAGAGGGTGTATAAGGAATCTTGATACCAAATAGCTGGACTGCCAACGCCTAAAGAATTACCTACCTTTAATACATCAGACCCCCAATCCATAATATTGTGGTAATTCCAACTAACGGTATCCATGACCAAATCAGGTACACTTTTAGCGTAAATATCAAATCGATGACGACTATCCGCATAATACCGATAAGCAATCACATCATTTTCCAAAACGGGGCCTTCAAACATTATCCATTTGTTTTGGGTGGCTAAATTATTAGGTATGGTTAATTTTTCCTGTGCAATATATTTGCCCGTCATTTTATTTTTATCAGATGGGTCAAAGTCGAAGGGTTGCGTAAGAATTAATGCCTGCGTTCTCTTTATGAATTGCTGAGAAACGGTTGTTTGAGGTGTAGTAGGTTTATTTTTTATGACATCTGCACCACAGCCAATAAGATTCATTATTAGGCAAATGCTAAATATTTTGAAGATAGGTTGCATAAGTTGTTTTTTAGACACAGAGCCCACCGAGCGAATTTGCTCGGTGTACTTTATGGATTCTCTCTATGCTCTGTGTCTTTATTTTACGATTCTTTTATTTTACCAAAACTCAGTTCAATGATAACTTCCTTTAACATCCTGATTTCTTGCCTCTACCACCGTTTATATATTCCAAGTTGCTACTCTAGTGCTACTGTTTTTCTACATATAGGCTAAGTTAAATTTACTCAAAATAAAAAATAACCTTAAAATTTAATCTGCAACCACCTCAGAAAGTGCCCCATTTTTCAAAAGAGCATTTCGCCGTAAAAGAGCCTCGACAAAATAATAATCTGCATAATTAATCGGTACATTCACTTCTGAATTATGTGGTTTAGAACCAACACATTGTGCAACAAAAAAGGGTGGAGTAGTGGCTTGATAGGGTTTTGAACTAAGTGAAGTAAGCACTTGGTCTGCCCAGGCTAAATATTTTTCACTATTACTGGTATCATACTGACTTAATTCAATTAAACCACTTGCCGCAATCGCTGCAGCCGATGCATCTCTTTCTTCATTTGGAATATTAGGTGCGTTAAAATCCCAATAAGGAATTTTGTCAGTTGGTAAATTCGGGTGCGTAAAAATGAAATTGGCAATTTTTTTAGCTTGTTCTAAATACTGAAGATTTTTTGTTTCCCGATAGGTTACTGTAAAACCATATAAACCCCAAGCTTGGCCTCTTGCCCAAGCAGATTCATGACTATGCCCTTGATGGGTATTTCGTTTTCTAACTTCTCCACTTTCTGGATAATAATCAATTACATGATAAGAACTATTATCCCCTCGGAAATGATGGTTTAAGGTTTTTTGTGCATGCTTATCGGCAATTTCGTAGTATTTTGGATTACCTGATAACTTAGCCGCAACAAATAGCATCTCCAAATTCATCATGTTATCTATGATGACAGGGTAATCCCATTTATCTCCATTATGGTCCCAAGAGCGGATAGCTCCCACCTTTTCACTATACCTTTGAATGAGTTGTTCGGAAGCGTCTATGATTACTTGTTTGTATTCTTCATTACCAATTTGACGATAACCTTCTCCAAAACTGCAATAAATTTTAAAACCTAAATCATGAGTATGGTCATCAAATCGTTCTTTTTTTTGAAAAGCAGTCCAATCCATGGCCGCCTGTTCTAGTCTTTTATCCTTACTAAAACGATATAATTGCCATAGTTTTCCTGCATAGAAACCACTTGTCCAATCTCTTGACTTGACCCCTCTAATCGTCCCATCTTCCTTGAGGGAACGAGGAATACTCATAGAATCTAAAGGAATCAAGTTTATGTTTTTTAGTGTTTTTTGTGTGAGGAGGTTTAGTTGTTTCTCTGGAGAAAATTTATTAGCCTGCCCTTGTTTTTTTTGGGTAGAACATGCAATTATTAGACAACAACCTAATAAAAAGAACATTGACTTTTTCATATGATAAGGAAAATGGAAGTTTAGAGAAACAGTAGCTTTTTATAACTACTGCCTCTCCTTTTATAAAAACTAAATTTGAAAGCGCTAAACGTTTTTGGCTATTTTATCATTATTTTTAGGGACATTTGTCCTTCTTCTGTTTGTAATCTTACAACGTAAACACCTTTTGCCAATTGCTGGGTAATATTATAATTGAAATTTTTTATTCATACAAAAATATATTTTGAGCTTTAAGCATTACTTGATTCTTAATTACGGGTTAAATGTAGATTAAGGAAGTTGAATAAAAATCTAGAATCAGTAGTAAAATCGTCTAATTAGAAGGTTTTAAGTAATAATCTTTAAAATGACAGTCTAAGTCTTTTAAATTTACCTTCCTGTTGACTGTTAAGAATCAATAGATATAAATTTTGGACAAAGAGTAGCACCAGCAACGCTTAAAAAAACTAAAATGCACCATAAGTCTTTCTTTCTCCTATTAGTATTAGCGACCTCACTTTTAGCGCTAATTCAATGCAAAATGCTTAATCCCGTAATCGAAAAAAAAGTCAGGGATTCAAAAGAATTTTCCACCCTAAATAAAGCCGCAGATTGGACACTTGCTTTTGCGGATAATTGTACAACTGACTGGCAGGAAAACTGGACGCTAGATGGCCTAATAGCAACGGTAGAAAATAATAAAGAAGGAATGCACTTTACCGCAGGACCTGAATATAAAAATGATGCACACCATGCAGTCCTTTGGACAAAACAATCATTTATGGGTGATATTAAAATAGAATACGATTACACTCGAACGGATGTAGAAAATAAATGTGTAAATATCCTTTATGTTCAAGCAACAGGTATAGGAGAAGCCCCTTATGACAAAGATATTTTCCAATGGAAAGCGTTACGTCAAGTACCAACTATGCGAAAATATTTTGATAATATGAATGCGCTCCATATTAGTTATGCTGCTTTTACAAATGGTAGTGATTCAAGTGGTTATATTCGAGCTAGGCGTTATCCTGCTGCTCCAAATAATTTTCGAGACTCCACTAAGATTGAGCCTTCCTATGAGTATGAGGGACAGCCTTATTTTAAAACGGGTGAAATCTATCATATCACGGTTATTAAAACGAACCAACAATTTTTCTTCCAACTGGAGGGCAAAGAAGGTACAAAGTTATTTACTTGGGATTTATCTAATATTAAACCTGTAACAGAAGGCAGAATAGGGTTACGGCACATGTACACTCGTTCCGCTATTTATAAAAAATTTAAAATTTATCATCGGGCTAATTTTTGAATTCCAAATCACCATTATTTTCAAAATCATGGTGATTTAAAAAGCCGCTACAAACCTATATAGATGCCTAAAATACTTATTTTTATCTCCTTTTTTATCTTATTAGTAGCCCCCGCATTGGTGAATGCTCAGGATTTGATGGTATACAAGCAGATAGATACGACTAAATTGTTGATAAAAATTTATAATCCTGAAAATTTCAATGCAGCAAATAAATACCCTGCAATGGTTTTTTATTTCGGAGGGGGATGGAACAAAGGTGCTATTGAGCAATTTGAACCTCATGCTAAATATTTTTCAAAAAGAGGGTTAATTTGTATGCTTGTTGATTACAGAGTTAATAAAAGACAGCAAACTACACCGTTTGAATCTTTGAAAGATGCAAAATCAGCCATTCGATATATCAGAGAAAATGCAGACAAACTGCATGTTGATACTTCCAAGATTATTGCGGCAGGCGGTTCGGCTGGAGGGCATCTGGCAGCTGCTACCGCCTTGATAACCGATTATAATGAGCCAACGGATAAGCTGTCTATAAGCTGTATACCAAATGCCTTGGTGCTGTTTAATCCTGTTATTGATAATGGATCAGGTGGATATGGCTTTGAGAGAATTGGAGACAATTATAAAAACTTTTCTCCGCTTCACAATATCAAAACTGGAACACCGCCAACCATTATTTTTCTAGGAACAAAGGATCATTTAGTACCCGTAGAAACGGTGAAATATTATCAAAAAGTAATGGAAAAAGTGAATAGTCAATGCGCCCTTTTTTTATATAAAGGTCAAGGACATGGCTTTTTCAATTATAATAAATTTAAGTATTATAAAAAAACAGTTAGGGAAACGGATATATTTTTGCAAAAGCTAGGATTGCTAGATGAGTTATCAAAAATAGGCATTGGTAAATTGCTGAAGTCCTAAGTTTAAATACTGTATTATGGTTATATTATTGGTTTAAAAACCAGTACTAGAGCGTCAGCTAAAAAATGATATTAAAATCTCCTCTAGGTCGTCAATCATTCATTAGATAAAATATCATGAAAATAAAAATTATTTTAATAAAATAGAAGAAGGATGGCAAAACAGAATTTTGAGGTAGAAAAAACTTTACTAATACATCATGAAAAACAAACTCCACATCAAGCCTTTTTTGTTGATATTTGGAATATTTGTGGCATTATTTAATTTTCAACAAATAACAGCACAAACAGCAACATCGCCTAATTTTGTATTCATCTTAACGGATGACCACCGCTATGATATGCTTGGCTGTACGGGCAATCCTATTATCAAAACCCCTAATTTAGACCGACTTGCCCAAGAGGGTATTTTATTTACCAATGCTCACGTTACAAGTGCTATCTGCACTCCAAGCAGAGCCTCTATTTTTTTGAGCCAATTTGAAAGAAAACATGGGGTGAATTTTAACTCAGGTACGAGTGTCTCCGAAGAAGCATGGGCAGATTCCTATCCTATGCTATTGCGAAAGGGCGGCTATTACACCGGTTATATTGGAAAAAATCATGTGCCTGTTGGAAAAGGGGGATATGAAAGTGGGATGATGGAACAATCCTTTGATTATTGGTATGCAGGACATGGGCATTTGGGTTTTTACCCTAAAAAAAGACATACTATTTTTAAAGGAGCAAAAAATGATACCCAAGTTGAGGTTATTAATGAAGGAGTTAACGATTTTTTTAGTAATGAACACAAATTGGAAGGGACCAAACGATTTTTAGATAATCGACCAAAAGACCAACCTTTCTGTTTAAGTCTTTGCTTCAATTTACCACATGGTGCGGGTACTAGTGGTTTGCGCAAGAAGTTAGCGGCAGTTAATATTCTTCAATTTCTTTC